>CAYWBF010000137.1:0-7014 GCA_964456085.1 uncultured Eubacteriales bacterium | reverse complement strand
GGCGATTTCCTCCAAGACGACACTGTCCATTCTGGAGTGCTTTTTCCTTATTGCTACAAAGGACGGCTTGAAAATCATTACAAACGACCTAGAATTTGGCATTGAGACTAAGCCTATTGAGTGCAGCATTATTAATGAAGGAAGCGTTGCACTGCCTGCTAAGCTTTTCCTTGAAATAATAAGAAAACTACCAGAGGGTGACGTTAGTATTGAGTGTAAGGAAAATTTTATTACTATTATAAAATGTAAAAAAGCTGAGTTTAAAATTTTAGGCTTTTCAGGTGATGAGTTTCCTTTTTTGCCAAAGGTTGAAAAGCTTCCAGAAAATGAAATACGCATAAGCTTTAATGAATTTAAGTCACTTATAAGAAAAACCATTTTTTCTATTGCTACAGATGAGGTTAAGCCTATTTTAAAGGGCGAGCTTATTAATATAGAAGATAAAGTATTGAGTATGGTTGCTATAGATGGATTTAGAATATCTTATAAGGAAACTAAGCTGCAAAATTCCTCTGCCTTTATAAAAGCTGTAGTCCCAGGAAAATCCTTGAATGAACTGTCAAAAATTATGCGTACACCTAAGCTTGAGGCTTTCAGCGCAAATAATGAGCAGCTCACCGAGGAAGATGTAAATACTTCACCAGCAGAAACCGAAAACGAAGCAGCAGAAGAAAAGCCGGAGGAAAGGTTTGAGCTTGTTATAAATTTTACGGATAGGCATGTTATGTTTGAGCTGCCTACTTGTACTATTGTCTCCAGACTTTTAGAAGGAGAATATATAAACTATAAGCAAATCTTCCTTAATAAATTTGCTACAGTCATGACTGTGAAAAAACAGGATATTCTTATGGCACTAGAGCGCTCTCTGCTTATTATAGATGCCAACAAGCGTAACCCTGTAAATATAAAAATCGACAATCAAACCGAAACAGTTCATATAAACTCCCATACAGAATCGGGTAACATGTACGACGAAATCCAAGTTAAAGTTGAGGGTGACCCTCTGGAAATTTCCTTTAACCCCAAATATTTAATAGACGCCATTAAGGTAATAGACGAGGAAGATGTGTGCTTCCAGTTTGTTGGTCAGGTTAACCCATGTATTATAAAAGGGGTTGAGGATAGTACCGCCCGTTACCTTGTTTTGCCTTTAAGGTTAAAATAGTATAAAAATGGAAAAAATAATAAAAAATATTTCACTCAAAAATTATAGGAACCTGGAAAGGGTGAACGTAGAGCTTTCCGGGGAGATAAATATTTTTTACGGAAATAATGCAGAGGGTAAAACCAGCCTGCTTGAAGCCATATATTTATGCGCCACAGGCCGCTCCCCAAGAACCCATAACGACAAGGAGCTAATAATGCACGGCAAGGCAGAGGCTCACGCTAGGCTCACATTTTTTGAGGGTGAGTATTTAAGCGAGGGCAGCCTTGAAAGAATAGATGTTCACTTAAAGCGAGAGGGCAAAAAGGGTATTGCAGTAAACGGTGTACCTGTTTTGAAGCTGTCGGAGCTGTTTGGCACGCTGTATATGGTGTTTTTTTCGCCGGAGGACTTGTTTCTTATTAAAAATGGCCCCAGCGAGCGCCGAAGATTTTTGGATATGGAGCTTTGCCAGCTTAGCAAGATTTATTATTATGAGCTTAAGCAATACTACAAGGTGCTTAACCAGAGAAACAGCCTGCTGAAAAAAATCCAGTGGGACAAAGCTCTAAAGGATACCTTGTTTTTATGGGATGAGCAGCTAGTGGCTCACGGTGAAAATATTATTCTAAGCAGACGTGACTTTGTTAAAAGGCTAAACAATACCGCAAAGGATATTTACCACGAATTGACACTGAAGGAGAATAGTGCTGTTTCAGCCAAAGAAATCCTTGATATAAAATATAAGCCAAACGTTGAACCTAATGAATTTTTACAAAAGCTTAAACGAAGCCATGAGAAGGATATTTCCTACGGAAGCACAGGCTGGGGGATTCATAAGGATGATATTATTTTTTCTATTAACGACACGGAAGTAAAAACCTATGGCTCACAGGGTCAGCAGCGTACTGCTGCTCTTGCGGCAAAGCTTGCCGAAATAGAGCTTATTAAAGAAGAAAAGGGCAAGACACCTGTGCTATTGCTGGATGATGTGCTTTCCGAGCTTGATTCCCAGCGTCAGTCACAGCTTCTAGCCAGAGCCTCAGCTCAACAGACTATAATTACCTGTACTGATGCGTATGAGATTTTAAACAAGCTTAATAAAAATAAAATAAGCCTGTATCAGCTAAGCAACGGGCTTGTGCAAAAAATCTGAAAAAGGTGAAAGCGATGTATCTTCATATAGGCTCAAATCATATTGTGCTAATCCGTGAGATTGTGGCGATTTTGGATTATAAGATAGAAAATTTTAAGATAACAAAGGAATTTATAGCCAACTCCAAGGAGACTATTTCTACCTTGCAAGCTACAGACGAAAACGTAAGCTCTATTATTGTGACCAACACCAACGGAAAAAATATTATGTACTTTTCATCTATATCAGTAGGTACTCTCCAAAAAAGGGTAGCTAACCTATATTCAGACAGCAGCTTTATTGCAAGCAATATTTAGCATGGCAATTTCAAAATGGTAGTCAGCTTCCATCGCAAAAATAACGTTACAGCGTTCGTTATTTTTGCGATGGAATCTGACAGCATTTTGTTAAATTGCTCTATTACAAAGGTTTTTCCGGAAATTAACTTTTAACGGAGGCAATATTAATGTTAGAAAATGAAGCTTTAAATTCAGTGAGTGCTGAATATGACGAAAATCAAATTCAAATATTAGAAGGGCTTGAGGCTGTAAGAAAGCGGCCCGGAATGTATATTGGAAGCACTTCCACCCGTGGGCTTCATCACTTGGTGTACGAAATCGTTGACAATGCCGTTGATGAGTCTATAGCGGGCTATTGCGACCGTTTGCAGGTTACCATACACAGTGACAACTCCGTTTCCGTTTTAGACAACGGCAGAGGGATTCCTATAGGTATTCACCCCCAGAAGGGTATACCTGCCGTTGAGGTTGTATTTACTATGCTTCACGCCGGAGGAAAATTTGGCGGTGGAGGGTATAAGGTTTCGGGAGGACTACACGGGGTAGGTGCATCTGTTGTAAACGCCCTGTCTGAGTGGCTTACCGTACAAATATTTAACGAGGGCAAAATTTACGAGCAAACCTATAACCGTGGGGACGTAGTAAAAAATCTCACAGTAGTAGGCGAGACGGATAAAAGAGGCACGCTAGTGCATTTTAAGCCAGACGGAGAAATATTTGAGGACCTTATTTTTAATTACGACACCTTAAAGCAAAGACTTAGAGAAACAGCATTCCTAACAAAAGGGCTGGAAATCGTTCTCCGTGACGAGCGGGACGAGGTTAAGGAAAAAAGCTTTCACTACGAGGGGGGCATTAAGCAATTTGTGGAGTATATAAACAAAAACAAAACTCCCATAGTCCCCGAGGTATTTTATATAGACGGAACGAGAGACGACATTTATGTAGAGGTAGCTCTACAGCATAACGATGGGTATTTGGAAAACACCTACTCCTTTGTAAATAATATAAACACACAGGAGGGTGGAACCCATTTAGCCGGATTTAGAGCGGCGCTAACTAAGGGCATTAACGATTACGCTAGAAAGTTCAATCTTCTTAAGGAAAGCGAGAAGAATTTATCCGGTGATGATGTAAGAGAGGGTTTAACTGCCGTTATATCCATAAAAATTGAAGAGCCGCAGTTTGAGGGACAGACAAAAACTAAGCTGGGTAACTCCCAAGCAAGAACGGCAGTAGAGTCTATTATGTCCGAGGGGCTGCAATATTTCTTGGAAGAACGCCCCGGAGTAGCAAGAACTATTTTAGAAAAAGCACTGGTTGCTTCACGGGCGAGAGATGCGGCAAAAAAAGCGAGAGAGCTTGTGCGCCGCAAATCTGTTTTAGATGCTGGGAGACTTCCCGGAAAGCTGGCTGACTGCTCCGAAAAGGATCCTGAGAAGTGCGAAATTTACTTGGTAGAGGGAGATTCCGCAGGCGGCTCTGCAAAAAGCGCCCGTACCAATAAAACCCAAGCCATACTACCCCTAAGGGGTAAAATATTAAACGTGGAAAAAACCCGTTTAGACAAAATTCTTGGCAACGAAGAAATAAAGGCTATGATTACAGCCTTTGGCACAGGCATACACGACGACTTTGATATGGCCAGACTTAGGTATCACAAAATTATAATAATGACGGACGCCGACGTGGACGGCTCTCACATTAGGACGCTGCTTTTGACCTTTATGTATAGGTTTATGAATCCTCTTATTACAGAGGGGAAGGTTTATATAGCCCAGCCGCCTTTATATAAGATAGAAAAGCAGAACAAGGAATACTACGCCTACAGCGATGACCAGCTTAACGCCATTTTAAATGATATAGGCAGAGATGGTATTAAGCCTATTCAGCGTTACAAAGGTCTTGGAGAAATGGACGCAGAGCAGCTTTGGGAAACCACCATGGACCCAGAGAGGCGTGTGTTGAAAAAGGTTAGCTTAGAGGACACGCTGTCGGCTGATGAGATTTTCTCACAGCTAATGGGAGATAAGGTAGAGCCACGGCGGGAATTTATTCAAGAGTATGCTAAGAGCGTTAAGAATCTGGATATTTAGAAAAGTGAAGTGAATCCTAAATGGAAATTGACAAAATGATAGACGTTAATATAGTGAACGAAATGAAGGATTCCTATATTGACTATGCAATGAGCGTAATAATTGCCCGTGCACTGCCTGATGTTCGGGATGGTCTTAAGCCTGTTCATAGGCGTATACTGTACGCCATGAACGAGCTTAATCTTGACCCATCCAAAGCCTATAAGAAATCCATGCGTATAGTGGGCGACACCATGGGAAAATACCACCCACATGGTGACTCATCTATATACGACTCCATGGTTAGAATGGCTCAGGATTTTTCCATGCGGTACATGCTTGTGGACGGCCACGGAAACTTTGGCTCAATCGACGGTGACAGCCCTGCGGCTGCACGTTATACAGAGGCCAGACTGTCTGGGCTTTCTATGGAGATGCTCTCGGATATTGAGAAAAATACCGTGGACTTCATGCCTAACTACAACGAGGAGTTTGACGAGCCTACTGTTCTGCCTTCAAGGATTCCTAATCTTTTGGCAAACGGTTCCTCGGGTATTGCCGTTGGTATGGCTACCTATATTCCGCCGCATAACTTGACAGAGGTTATAGACGCTATAGTAAAAATTATTGATAACAGGGTATTGGAAAACAAGGAAACGGAAATAACCGCTCTGCTGGAATTTATAAAAGGGCCGGATTTTCCAACAGGTGGCGTTATTTTAGGCAAGAGCGGCATACGCAGCGCCTATGCTACCGGAAGAGGAAAAATCACAGCCAGAGGTGTAGCGGAGATTGTACCCCAAAATGGGGGCAACAGAGAAATGATTGTAATTTCCGAAATCCCTTACCAGGTAAACAAGGCGAAGCTGGTTGAGAAGATTGCGGAGCTTATAAAGGAAAAGAAAATTGATGGCATAGCGGATATTCGTGATGAGTCCGACAGAAACGGCATTAGGGTTGTAGTAGAAATAAAGAAGGACGCCAACGCCAACGTTATTTTGAACCAGCTGTACAAATACTCCCAGCTTCAAGAAAGCTACGGTGTAATAATGCTTGCTCTTGTAAATAATGAGCCTAAGGTGCTAAACATAAAGGAAATTCTGGAGCACTACATTGATCACCAAAAGGACGTTATTACACGGAGAACCCAGTTTGATTTAGCCAAGGCTCAAAAGCGAGCACATATATTGGAGGGACTTCTTGTTGCCCTTGATAATATAGACGAGGTAATTTCAATTATTCGCTCCTCGAAAACTACCCCTATAGCTCGAGAGCGGTTAACCGAGCGTTTTGCCTTGTCTGATGAGCAGACACAGGCTATTGTAGATATGCGCTTAAGAGCGTTAACAGGTCTTGAGCGTGAGCGCCTTGAAGGCGAGTATAACGAATTAATGCAGCTTATAAAGGAGCTTATGGGAATACTTTCAGACGAAAAGCTGCTTTATGGCGTAATTAAGGAAGAGCTTTTAATTATTAAAACTAAGTATGGTGATGTGCGCCGCACAAAAATTATTGCTGACCCAGGAGAAATTGACGTACTGGATTTAATTGAGGACAACCTTAATGTAATCACCATGACCTACCTTGATTATGTAAAGCGTCTGCCACTAAGCACCTATAAGAGTCAAAATCGTGGTGGCAAGGGTATTATTGGTATGCAAATGCGTGATGAGGATATAATAAAGAATATTTTCATAGGCAGTGCCCACGATAATATATTGTTCTTTACAAGCCTAGGTAAAGCGTACACCATAAAAACCTATGAAATACCAGAGGCCGGTCGTACAGCCAGAGGTATGGCAATTATTAATTTGCTTAACTTAAGCAGCCAAGAAAAGATTGCCCAAGTTATCCCTGTGAAGGAATTTGACTCCAGCGAGTATTTGGTGCTGGTTACTAAGAATGGTATAATTAAGAAAACCTCTATGTCCCATTTTAAAAATATTAAGAAGGCCGGGCTTCTGGCTCTTAACTTCCGTGATGATGATGAGCTTGTTGCTGTTCTTAGGACAGATGGAACAAGGGAAATTTTCATAGCCACTAAGAATGGACAAGGCATAAGATTCAGCGAGGACGACGTAAGACCTATGGGCAGAACTGCCGCTGGGGTTAAGGCTATTACACTTGCTTCTGACGACTGTGTGGTTGGAGCGGAGCTTGTGACTGATGGCTTTAAGATGCTTCTTGTGTCTGAAAAGGGATTTGGCAAGTGTACCGAGAATGACGAATTTAATTTGCAGCGCCGTGGTGGTAAGGGACTTAGGCTGTACAGGATTACCGAAAAAACGGGGAATGTTGTTGGCCTTTGCTCCGTTAACGATATGGAAGAGCTTATGCTTATTAATTCCGAAGGGATTATTA
>CAYWBF010000136.1:0-7025 GCA_964456085.1 uncultured Eubacteriales bacterium | reverse complement strand
AGCATCCGGCTCATAACCGGACGGTCCCGGGTTCGAGTCCCTGAGAGCCCATTTAAGCTGACGGTTTGCAGAGCGAACTGTTGGCTTAATTTTTGAAACGCTTTTTGCGTTTCTTTTTTTTTGCTCTTTTGTATGCACGGTATTTGAATGTGAGTTGAGAAAATCGTTTCCCTTTAAAATCCATTAATATGTTTATAATTTGCATTATTTAGATTATTGTGATATATTCATAAAAGTATTCAAAACAGAGCCAGTGTTTTCCAAGGAGGAGCTATGAAATTCTTAAGTGATTATAAGGGCATTATTTTTGATTTGGACGGTACACTTGCAGAATCTACCCAAATTTGGGTTAATATTTCAGAGGATTGGGCAAAATCCAAAAACCTAGAGTTTACTCCTGATTTCAGAAATATCGCCGCAAATATGTTTTTTTCTCAAATAGCGCATTTTTCCGTAGAATATTTTAAGCTACCCCAAACACCAGAATCTGTAATGGACGAATGGGCTCAACTAATTCTGCACCGCTACGCTACCAGCATAGGCCTGAAAAAGGGTGCCTATGAATTTATAAAAAAGCAGCACGAAAACGGTGTTAAGCTAGCCATAGCTACCTCATGTTTTAGAAGCGGCTGCGAGGCTTTTTTGGCAAATCACGGGCTGATTGAGCTTTTTGAAGGGTTTGCCTACTCCGACGAGGTGGGCAAAAACAAAACTAACCCAGATATTTATCTACTTGCTGCAAATAGATTGGGCCTTGAGCCTACAGATTGTATAGTTTTTGAGGACATCTACCCTGCCCTTAAGGGGGTTCGAGCTGCTAACATGAGATTTGTGGCTGTTTTTGATGAGGATCAAGAGGATTGGGACAAGCTAACCAGGGAATCGGATTTTTATATCAACACTTATGAGGAATTATTATAAAAAAGGAGCTTACATATGATCGCTGAACCAAACACTGAAAGCCAAAGAGAGCTTACCCCAAACGAAAAACGAATGGCCACTGAGAACGTTAGGCTTTTAGTATTAAAATACTCCATTCCTACAATAATAGGAATGTTGCTTAACGCACTTTATAACGTGGTTGACAGGTTTTGGGTGGGGCGAATACCCTCTGTGGGTGACGCTGCGCTTACTGGTGTTGGGCTTTCCATGCCTATTATGACCGTAATGATGGGGTGTTCTCAGCTTGCAGGGCTTGGTGCAGCATCTTGTATATCCATTGAACTTGGCAAAGGAAATAAAATTAATGCCGAAAAAATTCTTGGCAACTGTTTTACCTATATTGTAGCAATAAACATTGTTTTTACTTTGATTACACTTTTAAATATAGAGCCTTTACTAATGCTGTTCGGCGCAACGGAGTCAACACTGGGCTTTGCCTCCCCTTACCTTACTGTAATTATAGCCGGCTCCTTTTTTTCAATGGTGTCCTTCGCTTTAAATCACCCTATCCGTGCAACGGGCAATCCAAAAAGATTCGCTATGACACAGGTTGTTGGCGCAGTTGTAAATATTATATTAGACCCTATTTTTATTATGGGCTTAAACATGGGTATAGTAGGCGCCGCCTATGCTACAGTAATCGCCCAGTTTGTGTCCTTTCTACTTGTAATGAGCTATTATTACACAGGCACACCTGTATTACGCATTAAACTAAAAAACATGATACCTTCACTTAAAACAATTATTCAAATAAGCAAAATCGGCGCAAGCCCTTTTGCTATGCAGATAATGGCAAGCATTACTGCCTTATTTTCCTTTAACGCTCTTAAGCAATACGGGCTTTTGGAGCTAGGCAGCGATTATATAGCAATAGGCGCTATGACAATCGTCCAAAGCTTAACAGTATTTATACTTATGCCAATTTTTGGCATAAATCAAGGCACACAGCCTATAATAGGCTATAACTACGGGGCAAAAAATTACGAGCGTGTTAAGGAGGCTTATAAGTGGAGTGTAATTTACTCCCTGGCCATTTGTATCTTCGGTTATATTGTTATAGAAGCCTTTGCGCCATTTTTGGTGTCCTTGTTTAACGATAAGGATATTATGGTTCAGACAGGGGCAAAGGGCTTAAGGATTGTAATGATTGTACTGCCGTTTGTTGGTTTTCAAATACCTACGGCAAACTTCTTTCAAGCAGTGGGCAGTGCCGCCAAGTCTATCTTCCTAAGCCTTCTTCGTCAGTTTTTTCTGCTTATTCCTCTATTTATTTTTCTGCCAAAGGTTCTTGGCTTAACGGGGGTTTGGCTGGCTTATCCTGTTTCCGACACAATTTCCACCGTCATTACCGCAATATTTATATACTTAGAATTTAAGCTAATAAAGAAAACCTTTACACAAGCAAACGCAGTAGCTTAACGATACATCTGCTTAATGAGTTGCGTTTTAGATAGGTTCTGTAATGTAAGGAGACAATTAATTAAATGGATTATTCTGTATTAGATTGCCTGCCTACCGGCGTAATTATTTTAGACCGGGAAAATAAAAACATAGTTTTTGCAAATAAAGCACTTTATTCATTATTGCCTTTTTTAAATGATAAGAAGTTGGGCAACTTAGCTTGGACAAAGCTTATACCCCAAAACAGTGACGTTGATTGGATACAAGCCTCCGCAAAAAGCCAGCTGGCAAGCTCCGGCAGTTTTCAACTAGAGCTAATGCTGGACGAAAAGCAGTACAAGCTTAAATGGGTTTTAGCCAAGGGTAAAGCCACGGAATTTGACGGCAGACAGCTAGTATTCATCACTCTATCAGATATTTCCTCAACGAAGCAAATTAACGAGCGGTTCTTTCAAAAATCCTTAGAGCTTGAAATGATTAATGAATCAGTCCCCGGTGGTATTGTAATAATGGACAACAATCCTAGCTTTACAATTACCTACGCAAACAGAGGATATTATGACCTTGTTGGTTATACAAAGGAAGAAATAGCACAAATATTCCAAAATAAGGCTATATCACTAATTAATCCTAGTGACCTTCCCGGTGTGCTGGAATCTTTCAAGGAGCAGCTAAGCAAAGGAAATAAGTTTAACATTAAGGCACGATTAGTAAAAAAATCGGGAGAGTTGATTTGGATAAGCTTTGACGGTATATTTTCCTACGAGCCGGACGGCAATGGGAAAATTTACTGTGTTTTGGTTGACATAAACCGCCAGGTTCAGCTAATGGAGGAGCTTTTGCGTGAGCAGGAGCACAACCGGATAATTTTAGAGCTTACCGACGATATTTTGTTTGACTACGACTTAAGCAAAAATACTATTTCTTTTTCTGGAAATTTTACAGATCGGTATAAGCTTCCCAGTCAGTTTGAAGGATTTCCCCAGTCGATTTTAGATCTTGGGATTATTTATGAAGATGACATTACTGAATTTTTAGCCTTAATCGAAAAAATAAAAAAAGGTATCTCCGATCACAGGACTGAGATAAGAATTAAAAGGGTTAGCGGCGAGATAATATGGTACTCGGTAGATTATAAGCTGATTTTTAACAACAAAAGCAACCCAGTTATGGCTATAGGGAAAATGACAAACATTACTGAGCAGAAGAATAAAATCCATGAGCTTGAAGTAAAAGCTGAAACCGATCCCTTGACAAAGCTTTTTAATAAGCAAGAAACACAGGAGCGGATTTCTAAATGCCTTGATGTTAACCCATTTGATGAGGAATTTGTTTTGATGCTTATAGATATTGACAATTTTAAAGGGGTTAACGACACTCTGGGGCATCATTACGGCGATGCGGTGCTTGTGGATATAGCAAAAAAAATCCGGCAGCTTTTTAGGGACAGCGATATAGTAGGCAGAGTCGGTGGAGATGAGTTTGTAGTGTTTATGAGAAACATCTCCTCCTTGGAGGTAATAGAAAGAAAGGCCTCCATTTTAACAGATGCCTTTCGCAACACCTTTAGCGGCGACAACAGCGACTATAAAATCTCCGGCAGCATTGGCATTGTATTTTCCCCAAAGGACGGCGTGACCTATGAGGAGCTTTTTAAAAAAGCCGACATTGCTCTTTATCAGTCCAAACGCATGGGTAAGGATTGTTTTACTATATATGACGAAGAAGCTTTTTATAATAAAAAGGAGTAGCCAGGCCAATTAATGGCCTAGCTACTCCTTTTTTATGCCTTATTTTGTTTTTTAGTAAGATAATGTCAGTTGGACGAAATTACAAAAACCACAATTTCGTCCAACAAAACGTGAAAATTGCTTCGCAATTTAAGCCGCTAAAGCGGCTTATTCGACTTCGTCGAACTCACGTTAAAGTACCAAAACTTCCAGCTTTGATAGGCTATAACAATAGGCACAAAAATCGCTACCGCTATAGTTATAATATTTAATGTTGTGGCGCTACTTGCCGCATCGCTTATTGTAATGCCAAAGGCTTGATCTATACTAGAAGGCACCATATATGGAAAAATAGCGGAATAACCTGTAATAATAAGTATAGCCATATTCAAGCAGCCGCTTACAAATGCAAGTCTAATGGATTTCCTGTAAACAAAAATAAAGGTTCCAAGGGAAACAAATACAGTCAGCACAGGAATTGCCCAAAAAACTGGATATTTTGTATATAGCAGACTTTTGTTAAAAAGCCCTGCACCGGTATTAAACGACATCATAATAAAGAGGGTTCCTAGTAACGATACCACAGATGATTTTTTTGTAATATCAAAAGCCACATCCTTATACTTGCCACCAGTATTAAAAACTATCCAGCATGAGCCTGTAGTAAGAGCTATTGAAACAAACAGAACACCCATAACTAAGGGGCTTAAACCTAATAAGCCAAAAGACGTTCCCTCATAGCCCACTACTCCCAGCCGTATTCCTAGAAACACGTTGGCAAAATACACACCAAAAATCATTGGAATCAAAAAACTGCCTATACTTAAAGCAGCAGTCATAAGCTGCTGCCATTTTGGGTTGTCGTCTTTAAAGGCCAGCTCAATTGTTACCCCTCGGACAGTCAGCGCAAGCAACAGCAGAAAAAAGGCAATATATAAGCTTTCCGTAAGCTTAGCAAACACCAGCGGAAAAGCAGCAAAGGTTCCTCCTAAAGCCGTAATCAGCCACACCTCAATACCGTCCCAGTGCAGCCCCGAAGCGTCAATTATTTTTTGCCGAGCCAGCAAATCCTTCGTCACAAAAAGCTGCAGCATACTGCTGCCCACAACAAAAGACTCCAAGGACAAGTATACCACCCATGCAACCATTAATATAACAAACCATATCACCCTTAATATTTCCTGCTCAACCATAGCAATACTCCCCCTTCACCAAGCAAAGCAATAACCATGCCGCCTACTGCGGCCCCTGTACCGATTTTTTCCGAAGCAAGTAATAATCCATTACAAAAAGCACAGCATAAAATACTGTAAGTGAAAACATTGAGAATATTACGTTGCTTACAGGAACGTTGGAGATACCATCCTCAACACTCATAAGCCTGTACACCAGCCATGGCTGTCTGCCCACCTCGGCTACAAACCACCCTGCTGTTATTGCTATGTAAGGTAAAATCATGAACCAAGTACCCAAGCTCTGAAAAAGTCGGTTTTCCAAAATAAGTTTACTTCTTATAACAGCCGCCAACAGATACAAAATAAAAATAACGCTAAGTGTCTGCATTAGCATAAAAGCTACGAAAATTGCCTTAGCCGGAGGTTTTCTGGTGACAGCTTCTTTTTGGGTATTGTTTGTCGCTGTTAATGCTTCCGCAGGCTTTGAATATTCTGTATCTGCCTTATTTCTCAAAATAGCGGCCTTCGTAGGCTGAACATCGCTTTGCCCTATGTAACTCAAATACAGCATTCCTTGAACGGGAAGTAGTAAGGCAGCTACCAAGCCGAAAGCTGACGCCATTTTAACGGAGCGGCGAAAAAAATCAACGTGTTTCTTCCTTTTAAGATGATAAGCACTTACCCCCACCATAAAAAAAGCTCCCAGCAAAATCGAAGCCAGTAGAGTATGCACCAGCATATTAAGTGAGTATCTATTTGAGAGAAGCTCGCTAAAGCTGGTCATTAGCACCTTTGTGCCGTCGGGAGAGATTTCATAGCCTACAGGGTGCTGCATAAAACCATTTGCTGTTATTATCCATAATGAGGAAATTGAGGTGCCCAGCACAATAAGCCAAGCCACAACCGTTCTCATACCGGCAGAAAGCTCATTCCTCTTAAATATCCAAATACCTGCAAAGGTTGATTCCAAAAAAAACGTCAGCAGGGCTTCAAGGGCAAGGGGCGAGCCAAACACGTCCCCCATAAAAACAGAATACCTAGCCCAATTTGTCCCAAACTGAACAGGCATAACCAGCCCTGTTACAATACCAACGGCAAAGTTTATTATAAACAACTCACTCCAAAACTCGGTCAACTGCTTATAAATTTGCTCCCTTTTAACAAAGTGGAGTGTTTGAAACACCGCCGTCAACAGCATCAACCCTATTGTCAAAGGGACAAATAGGAAATGAAAGGCAACAGTAAACGCAAATTGAACCCTGCTTAAAAACACTACCATAAAATAACCTGCCTTTCGTAATTTCTTGATTAACTTTAACATACTTAACCAAAAAGCACAAGAATCGTTCAACAATTACAACATATTTGCCCAAAATATAGCAATTTTCAAAATCGTAGTGCGTTTTGTTAAATTGCCATTTATGCTATAATTCAAAGGAGGTGATTAGTATGCGTATTAAAGGAATTAAAGAGCTGATGCTCTACACCTTTATTTCAACCTTTGCCATTACTATAATAAGTATTTTTTTCATCTCCTCAATAAACGGGGAGTACAACCTACTCATTGAGGATCTGTTAAAAAATAATAGCAAGCTTAACAACCTGCCGATTATAATAAAAAAAGCCTCCGACATTTTTGATAACATAGATCGTGATGTTGAAAACAAGGAAATTTTTTTAGGTCTAAAGGAGGAAGTTAATAAAACTATAGGGGAGATAAGGCCTATTACCTTAGAGGACAGGTATGTGGCCATGTATTTTAGAACCATAGAAACGG
>CAYWBF010000135.1:0-7028 GCA_964456085.1 uncultured Eubacteriales bacterium | reverse complement strand
ACCTGGTATCTCTACACCATATCTTAAGGTTATTTCTTCTGCTAATGATAAGCCTAGCGTTCTTGCAAGAGAGGTTAAGGTTGTTATTGGCGAAAGCTACTACACTGTTGATGGCAATACCTTCGACATGGACGCAGCATCATATATCTCAACAGACAACAACTCAACTATGGTTCCATTAAGATTCGTTGCTAACGCTCTTGGCTTCAAGGACGAGCAAATCGTTTGGGACGACAGCACTAAGATAGCTTCTATCTTAGACCCAAGCGGCAAGATTGTTCAATTTACTGCAAACTCAGACAAAATGACAATCAACGGTTCTAATATCACTATGCTTAGCCCAGACATGCTTAAGGTTAAGGCAGAAATCAAGAACGAGAGAATGTACCTTCCATTCCGTGCTCTTGGCGACGCCTTTGGTGTTCCAGTAACATGGGATGCTACTCAAAAAGCAGCTATCTACAACTCCAGAACCACAACAACTTCAGCTTCCATTAATTCAGCAAACAATCCTTCCGGCGGAAGCGCAACTACAGCTGAAAATAACAACTCCGGAACAAATTCTGGTTCAACCGGAACTACAGGAAGCACAACAACAACCAGAAGCACAACTTCTACTTCTTCTGACAACAATACTAGCAATAACACAAATAACAATAACACCTCTGGTACAAGTAGATAATGTGTCTAAAAAAGCAAGCGGATATTATTTCCGCTTGCTTTTTTCAGTAAGGGGACTGATTGGGAATTAGATGTACGCTTTTTCTATTATTTTTAAAGGCTTATTTAGTCTTGGGGGAGCTACACTCCCCCAACCCCCCTAGTTTTAGTTAATTTCTAATCTTTCAACAAGAAAAAATTATTGACTATTTCTATAATAAGTGTAATATTTTATTATACTACTTAAAAGGAGGTTAAGCATGAAGCTGCACATGAAATCATTAACAGTAGGGCTTATTTTAGGCACAATGGTAACGGCCACCATTTCTGCCTTTGGTGCTGCTAATGAAAAAATCGAGGCATGGAAGGCTAACAACACTTTAATTTATGTTGATGGAAAGCCTGTGAGCTTGCCAGACGATATGCATGTCTTAAACTATGAGGGAAGAATTTACACCCCTGCAAGAGCAGTCGCAGAAGCAATGGGCGGAACTGTAGGCTGGGACGATATAAACAAAAAGGTACTCATAGACAAACCCAAGCCCGAAAAGGAATATGTAGAGGTTGAGGTAGAGAAAATAATTGAAAAGCCTAGCGAGATAGTGTATTATAAGCCTCCTGCTAGACATAAGGTTAAGGACTCTATAATAAATTTTATCGGCTGGAGCAGGTATCCAAGCCTTACCTATATATATTTTGACATCGAAAATAAGGAAGTGCGGGATTTAAGAATAGACGTTAACAACGCATATATAGAGGTAAACGGAAAGAAGTATAATTCCGTGCACTCCTCAAACTATCACTTGTTAAGCAGTCTCCAGCCAAACGCAGTCATCAAGGACGAGCAAATCGTATTTGAGGGCTTTCCCGATAACACAACCAAGGTTAGGATAGTAATGCCTATTTTAATAGACGAGTTTGCTATTCCTGGCAGCAACACCCAAACAAAATTTTTAATTGATTGCTATGTTGACTTTAGTACGTCGACTGACTAGGGGGATTTATTTTGAAAAAATCAATTGTAGCCTGTACACTTTTATTTACTCTTGTGCTACCGGTTAACGCACTTTGTAATACAAGACTTGTAGTAAACGACACGCTTACCTCGCTAAAGACACAGCCTGTTAATGATGATGGTACTCTAATGGTAGGAATGAGGGAAATTTTCTCTATTCTAGGGGCTGATGTAGAATGGAACCAGTCTAAAAAGACAGTAACCGCCAAAGCAGGAAAAACTGTAAAAATAACCTTAAACGACACCAACGCCCAGGTTGACGGCAAAACAGTACAGCTGGCAAAGGCACCACGTCTTATTGATGATTTAATGTATGTGCCCTTACGCTTTGTAGCAGAGGCATTTGAAGCAAAGGTTGACTGGAACCAAGAAACCCAAACGGTAAACATCAGCTACGCAAGCAACCAAGTGCCTACACAGCTTCCAGAGCTTAACAGAATAAGCTTCTTTGACAAAAGCCTTTTGTCCAGCGCAAAAACCAAGCTTTCATACAAGCAGGTTGTAGATATGGCTATTGCTGCAAACTCTACTCTTCAAACACTTGCTGACTCCGCCGAGTCCTTTGAGGAGAACATTAAGGATAAACGCTCCAAATATTTACAAGTAGGACCGCTTGGTATCGACCCTACAAACGTTGCTCTCCTAAGAACACTATCGGCTTATGAAAATCAGCTAAGGAATTTACCGCTAAATGAAAAAATTACTAAGGACTACGCCGAGTTTTTGACTCTAAACTATATCACGAATATTGAAAACGATAAGCTTGACATTATACTGCTTACTGAAAGCCTTGCCTTAGACGAAATAAATATTAGAAATCTGCAGCTTAAACAGACATTGGGACTTGCCAGCGACGACGAGATTAGGACTGCTAAGCAAAACCTTGAAAAAAGCACAACAAATAAGGATATATTGGAGCTTGTTTTGCTAAATGAGAAGCTGGGCTTTAATAATTATCTTAAAATAAGTACAAACAATGACAACTATGTGGAGCATAGCAGAGAGTATAAGCCAATAAGCGTTTCTAATGCCGCTTCTTATGCTATAGCAAATTCTGTAGATGCACCTACTATAAAAATATTAAAAACAGCTTTAGATGAAGCCGAATATAGCTTAAAGCTTCATACCTCAAACCTTGACGAGCAAAAAATCGATAAAGAAAACGCTGTGAAAAAAGCAGCCCGTGATTATAATGATGCCCGCCAGGAATTAGAAAAAAAGATTATTTCAACTGTTAACCAAATAAAACAGCTTGAAGAAAAACGCAAGTCGGCAGAAATTGACCTTAACAAGGCAAGAGAAACCTACCGTAACCTTTCCTTAAACCTTCAGCTAGGGAACATCACAGAAAATGACCTTAAGAAAGGCAGACTAGCCGTGCTTTCAGCTGAAATCGAGCTGGAGAAAATTACTAATACCCATAATCTTTTAAAATTTAGACTTGAGCGCCCACACTTATTATAATTAAAAAGGGATATGAAGCTTCCGCTTCATATCCCTTTTTTATGAAAGTAACCTATTTGAGCCATGGGGCATTTTACGTTCCTTTACAATATCCCCTGTCCTAAACACAGACAGCATTAATCCAATAAGTCCCATATTAATTATTGTTGCTCCGTTTCCGTAGGAAATGAGCGGCAAGGAAATAGGTGTAGAAAAACGAAACCCAAGGTTGCTTATAATATAACCGGCAGTTTGCATGGTAAAGGTCAGCATAACAGCCGATGAAACAAACAAACCTAAAGCACTTTTCTGACGTAAGCACAGCATAAAGCCTCTAACGATAAAGGCTGTCAAAATCCCAAGCAGTACGAAAAACACAATCCAGCCATAGTTAAAAATCAAGCTTGTTAGCATTGAATCCGCCATAATTGGTAAAGGATATACGGTATATCCGCTAGGCAGCTCCCCACGACCTATGAGCTTTGAGCCGCTTAAGGATACTCTTGTTGCTAATGACAAATATCCTAAACCCGCTGGGTCGTTGTATGGATTAATA
The DNA here is from genome assembly GCA_964456085.1 of uncultured Eubacteriales bacterium. Lineage (GTDB taxonomy): Bacteria > Bacillota > Clostridia > Lachnospirales > CAYWBF01 > CAYWBF01. Next base: position 3,354 of record CAYWBF010000135.1, on the reverse strand, counting down.
ATAGCACTAATCCTTAGCCATGCAAAGGATTTTAGCCTAAGCAAAACTAAGCCAGCCATAACTTCCATAGGGAACACCATTAGGAAAAAGCCAAATATTTTATTTACATCAAACCAGTTTTTAATTATAGCTATGGATAAAAGTGCTATTCCGCATAAGGTAAATAAGGCAAAGGCTGATACCGACACAGATAAGGCAAGCACGGCTGGTACACTATAAGCCACGCCGCAAAAAATTATGCCAATATACTTCTTGCTTCGATTGGCATATATAAAAGCGGCGAAGGTTATTGGGTAAAGCAGTGTTATATATGAGAATGGCAAATCCTTAATGCCCATAACTACCATCTGCCCGTTAATCCTCTGGGAAGATAAAAGCGATAAAATTGACGCCCAAATTATAGCGAAATAAACTGCCTTGGGGTGCTTCCCAATAAAAGTGAAATCCGAAAAATATGTAATAAGCATAAAGGCAATGCCAATAGCCGTGGTAATCAGTAACCTAGACAGTGACCATGGATAGTTTTTGTCGAGAGGCGTAAGCACCTGAATAATTATCCCCAGTAGCAGCAACCCTCCTGTCAGTGCAAGCATAGCCCACTGTGGCTTTGGACGGTGGGTAGAATCAAGCTGTTCTCCTATTTGAATAGGGTCGCCTGTGTCTGCTATGGCGTTATCCGTTGCATCGTCCTCGCCCATTCCTTCACTCAAATATGCGTCCCTTTGGTCAATTATATGATTCTTAATTTCTTCCATAATAGCTGGGTGGGCTTTTTTCCAGCGTATTTGCTCGCAAACCATTTTTACATATTCCTTAATCTTATCGTGCGACTGCATAGCTGACACCCACCTTCATTACGTTATTTACCGCCTTTGTATATGCGCTCCACTCTGCTTCCTTATCTGAAAGTAGGCCCCTACCCTTCTTGGTAAGGCTATAATATTTTCTTACACGAGCGCTGTCAGCATTATCATCGTAAGAGCTTAACATACCCTCATTTTCAAGTCCGTGTAAAATGGGATACAACGTGCCCGTTTTAAGCCTAAAGGCATCTGCCGACCTTTTGGCTAATTCCTCAATTATCTGATAGCCGTACATATCCTTCTCCTCCAACACCTTAAGAACAAGCATAGTAGTATTACCAGAAAGAAGATTTTTTTCAATCGCCATAATATTATCTCCTTATATGTAGATTATCTACATATAAGTATACATAGATAATCTACATATGTCAATGCCTAATAATTAAAAAAGGTGCCGCACATACCAAAAAGTATGTATCAGCACCAAAATTTCTACTGCACCTCAAACTTAAATAGCTGGTCAATCTTAGGAAGTAGGGCAAAATTCCCTCTAACCTTAAGCTGCCCCACCATAAACGCCTTCTGGGAAGTATGCTTTCCCTTTAAAACGTCTAACCAAACAGACGAATCTGCCAAAATCGTAATATCCGGCGGTGGATTCTGCGCCACCCCTTCAAAATACTCGCACTCCGTATTATTAATATAAAAATACCCGTCGAATCTCTCGCCACCCGAAATAGAAAGCTGAACGATAGCAGCCAGCCCATTAGCAAGCTGTGACTTAAAATAATGTGGAAGGCTTTGGGTAAGCTGTTTACATGTTTTCTTTCTAGGGGTAACAGTTTTGGTAGGGGTTAGCTCGGAAAACGTACCCAATGCCGGAGTATCAGGCTGAGCATATTTTTGAGCGAACAGCTTTGTTATATCGCTAATATCCTTCTCCTGCTTCTTGGTAAACTCCAAATTAAGCTTTTCATATGCCTCCTTGGCAGGGATTTTAGCTTTTTTAGGGATACCTGAGGTAAATACGTTAAGCTCACTGTCTAAAGCTCCGCCGGAAACAGCCTCGGAGGGTATAATAAACTTTCTGCCTTGCCTAACCAGACGGTAGTAATCCTCTGTTTGCTTCTCTACTATCTCCTTAAGAGCGGCGTTGTCCTCAAAGCTCTCCGCTACAGTGGCGTTAAGCCCGATTTTTATGGAATCAAACCCTCCCAGATAGTTTATTACCTTTGAAATGTAGTCAAGGGTAGCTTTTTCTCCGCTGACTCTGGAGGTGGTTACTACCATGCAGTTTTTGTCCTTTAGCAAGTTTTTGTCACAATCCTCTAAGTGCTCAATAAGGCTTTGCATTAGCGCAGATGGGGCAAACATATTAGTTGTGGTGGCAAAAATAACCCCTTGGGATTCCTTGATGTTTTTTATAATCCTAACAGCGGCTTCCGCTCTAATCCCGTCAAAATAGGGAAGGTCTAAGTCGCTAAGGTTCACATCAATAACTTCCTCGTTAAGCTCTGAAAAAATCTGCCTGATAAAATCAATTATTTTCCCAAGGCCGTAGTCTAGGCTATTCATTGCAGCATATATAAGCGTAATTTTCATTTTTATATCTCCTTAACCTAAAGGGTAGTCTAACGGAACAAAAAGCTTGTATAAAACAGTTGTTCAAAAAAAGGTAGCTATTTGAATGTTACGCAAATTTTTTTGGTTTTGTTCCGGCGGAACATAGTTCCGCCGGCGTGGGGGCCGGCTTCGCCGCCTCATGTTTTAACTACTCCATCACACCGATCTAACTAAAGCGCGGGAAGCTCATAATTCTGCAACCAAGCCTCAAAAAACTCCGTCAAGCTCTCCCCATAAACTTCCTCTGCAGTTCTAATAAAATCCTTCTTCTGCACAATTTTAAAGGAATACTTATTATAATAAGCCTTCAAAAAAGCCGCAAACTTCTCCTTGCCCATTTTTTGCTTCAAGCTGTATATCATTAATTTTGCCCTTAAATATTGAATGTTATAATAATCCTGCCATTTTGTGTAAACACTTAAGTCTTGCACCAATGTTTTGTGCTCTATGTCTTTAAGCTCCCTCGACAGTGCCTTATATTCCTCATTAATTTTTTGCTTAAAAGCCTCCTCGGAGTTAAAAATACCCTCCTGTATAAAGGAAACTAACCCCTCGTCCAACCATGCCTCTTTTATTTGGTTGTTACCGATTATGCTGTAAAACCATTGGTGTCCGATTTCGTGTGCAACAGCCTGAAAATTATCCGTTCCGTTTAAATATTCGCTGTCCAAAAATATAAGCTTTGAGTATTCTACCCCGCCATTCATATAAAGAGAGGTTTCAACCAAATCCAGTGTGACATATGGGTAATTGCCCACGTTTTTATGATAATATTCAAGAGAAGCCTCTGCTATGCTTAAAAGCTCCTCAATTCTTTCAATGTCAGAATAGTAATACAAATTTATTTCCGTACCAAAGTTAGTCAGTCGTGACTGTACCTTATAATTTGAGCTAAGGGCAAAGGCAAAGTCTCTAACCAGCTTAGCCG
>CAYWBF010000134.1:0-7107 GCA_964456085.1 uncultured Eubacteriales bacterium | reverse complement strand
CAGGTAGGAAATAAGCCTTTTTCTTCATATTTTAATAATGTACTAAGCACCGACCAAAAGGGTAACGGCGTAAGAGTATCTAAGGTTATTCCCGATGAGTCGCCGGGGAATAAGGTATATGAGCCTGACCACCCCGATGCAGACGCTGATGGGTATGTGCATCTTCCAAATGTAAATATTGTTGAGGAAATGGTTAATATGATTGCTGCAAGCCGCTCTTATGAGGCCAATATCACCGCTATGAATGCAGCTAAGGCTATGATAGCCAAGACGTTGGAAATAGGCAAATAATAATGGAAAACTCTAGGGAAGCGAAAAAATGCTTCCCTAGGTTGCATAATAAACTGAGGTGTTTAAATTGTTAAGTATTGATAGCCTAAATAGGAATATTGAAGCCATACCATCAGGCCTTGAAACAAATACAGCCCTTAAGCCTGCCGTTCAAAAAAACTCTCTCTTTGAGGATTTTTATAATGCTGCTATTGAGGTGGTTGACCAAACCAGCAATTATATTCTAATGTCCGATAAAATCCAGCAGGACTTTGCCGCAGGCAAAACAGACGACCTGCTCTCAGTAATGATGGCTCAGGAAAGAGCCAATTCATCTCTTACCTTTACCGTATCTGTTACCAATAAAATAATTGAAGCCTACAAGGAAATTATGAGGATGCAGATATAGCTACTGCTTTTTACCGGTTTTAATGATGAGATGAGGTGGATTGATGCAGCAGCGGATTCAAAATGTCATTACTGCTGTTTTAGAAAAGTGGAAATCTTTAGAAAAAAGACAACAATTCCGCTTGATTGCAGTTCTCGTGGTTTTTGTAATAACCCTTGCCGTTACGGTTTATTTTGTTACAAAGCCCCAGATGTTTACCCTTGTTAAGAACGAGGATGTAAAAACTATAGCCGAGCTGCGCCGGGTTCTTACCGATGCAAACATATATAACGTTGCCGCAGATGAGGGCACCTCCCTCCAGGTTAATAGAGCTGATGTGGGTGACGCTAGGATTGCAATTGACTCCAGCCCTCTAAGCACAAACAAACGGTTTACCTACGAAACGGCTCTAAACCTTATGGGCTTGGGCGCTACGGAATCTACTAAAAAGGATACTCTTAGAAGGGTTACTCAAAGCGATATTGAGGCATCTCTTACAGCCTTTAACGGCATAACTGACGCTACTGTTATACTTACACTACCTGACGACAACGAATATTATCTTAAAACTGACAAAAAAGCCACAGCATATGCTCAGCTAATCACTACTATGGACATTGACAAGGCTCAAGGGGTAAACTTGGCGAAGGCAATTTCCAGAAGCGTTAAAGGTCTGGATATTAAGGATATTGAGATTGTTGACCAAAATATGGACAGCATATACTCCGGCTTAGACCAAATGCAGGGTACATATGTTACCCTTGACGAGCTTAGAGTAGCCCGAAAAAATGAAATGGACGCCAAAATAAAAGGTTTAATCATACCTATGTTTGATGACGTTAAGGTAAGCACCAACCTAGTATTAAACACCAACACCGCCCAGCAAAAATCTATAACCTACTTAAATCCGGGTGGTGGTGACACAGGCGCCGTTTCAAAGCAAGTGCAGGAAAAGCAGCAAGTAGCTAACTCCACCAACCCTACAGAGCCGGGTCTTGGAGCAAATGACCAAGCCACAGCTACCTACCAAGGCGGCGGCAACGAAGCATACTCCGGCAGCTCTAGCAGCCAGTCTACCGACTACGTGTTTAACACTATTGAGCGTGTTGAGGAGCAAGGATTTGGAGATGTAGACTACGAAAAGTCATCTTCCGCAATATTCTGCTATAAACTTAAAGTATATGATGAAGAATATTTAACTAAGAATAACAGACTTAACGGCATGACCTGGCAAGACTACAGAGAATCGTTAAGCACAGATGTTAAAATAGATGTAGACCCTGATATTGTTGAAGCCATCAGAAAAAGCACCGGCATTAATGACGTTGCGGTGGTTGCTTATGAGCTTCCTGTTTTTAAGGACATGGTTGTTAAGCCGTTCCAGATTGAACAGCTTCTGATGTTTGGTATATTGGCACTGCTTATATTGATACTTGCGTACGGCTTAATTAAGGCAACTAAGCCTGACGTTGTGACAGAGGTAGAGCCAGAGCTTTCTGTAGAGGACTTACTTGTTTCTACTCAGCTTGAGGAACAGAAGGAAGCAGAGGAAGAGGCTGAAAGAATGAAGCAGATTGAGCTTAACACAGAATCTGAGGTTAAAAAGCAAATCGAAAGATTTGTTATGGATAAGCCAGAGCTTGTTGCTCAGCTTTTGAGAAATTGGCTGAATGAAGAATGGGAATAGAATAGTAGGAAAAGAAGAGTAGGAAAAGAAGAGTAGGAAAAAGAATGGTATTGACTATGGAGTGATTTTATGCCTGCAACGGCCGTATCCGATTTAACCAACAGGGAAAAGGCGGCAATTTTGTTAATTACCCTTGGCCCTGAAAAATCAGCTAAAATTTTTAACCACTTAAAAGAAGAAGAAATTGAAGTGCTCACGCTGGAGATAGCAAACATAACCTCCGTAATGGCTGAAACCAAGGAGGCTGTTTTAGACGAGTTTTATCAAATCTGCCTCGCCCAGCAATATATCACCGAGGGCGGTATCTCCTACGCAAAGCAAATTTTGGAAAGAGCACTGGGGGAGCAAAAGGCATACGAGGTTATCAGCAAGCTTACAGTTTCCTTGCAGGTTCGCCCCTTTGACTTCATAAGAAAAACAGATGCAAGCCAGATTCTAAACTTCATCCAAAACGAACATCCACAAACAATTGCTCTTATTCTGGCTTATCTGCGTCCAAAGCAAGCCTCACAGGTTATTGCAGAGCTTGCGCCTGATAAACAGGCTGACGTTGCACGCAGAATTGCCCTTATGGATAGAACCTCACCAGATGTTATTAAAGAAGTTGAAAGAGCATTAGAAAAGAAACTCTCTGCTCTAATGACCGAGGACTTCACTACTGTGGGCGGTGTTGACAGCGTTGTTGAAATTCTTAACGCTGTAGACAGAACCACAGAGAAGCATATTATGGAATCTCTTGAAATCGATGACGTTGAGTTGTCAGAAGAAATTAAGAAGAAGATGTTCGTATTTGAGGACATCATCTCTCTTGATAATCGCTCTATCCAAACTGTACTTAGACAGGATATTGACTCTAAGGAGCTTGCTATTGCACTTAAAGGCTCCAGCAAGGAACTTCAAGAGCTTATTTTCAGCAATCTTTCCAAGCGTCTTGGCGCTATGATACGGGAGGATATGGAATATATGGGTCCTGTTCGTAAGTCCGACGTTGAGGATGCACAGCAAAAAATTGTTAATATCGTCCGCAGGCTTACAGATTCGGGCGAGATTATTGTTGCAAGAGGCGGTAGTGACGAAATCATTGCATAAAGTCGAGGTGTTTGTCTTTGCCTAAAATTTTTAAGGCCTACGATGTAAATATCGATTTAAACAATAGAGTAAATATTGACGTCCTCGACAGGGAGTTGATAAACAGAAACGCCCAGGCCAGAGAGCAAGCAGAGATGGAGCGGCAGCTTTCTCAAGAGGAGGCCGCCCAGGCTCACGCAAGACATATTATTGAAGATGCCGAAAGACAGGCTAGAGAAATTATTGATGACGCAAGCACCAGAGCACAGGACATTTATGATGAGATGCGCCGCCAGGCCGAAAAGCTTGCTGAAAAAATAAAACAAGACAGCCGTGACCAAGGACATGAGGAAGGTTATTTATACGGACTCTCTCAAGCAGACGCTGCTAAGCAGGAGGCAGAGGAGTACAGAGAAAATACCTTTGCTGAGTGTGATACCATCTTAGCCGGTCTTGAGGGTCAAATTGTAGAATTAATAATTAGTATAGTAGGTAAATTATTGACAGATACCGTAAAGCTAAACAGAGATGTTGTTGTAAACCTAATAAAACAGGGGCTTGAGGGCGCTACACTCACCGGGGAAATTAAGATTTACCTTTCCTCGGTTGATATGGATACCGTCCTTGAGCATAAAAACGAAATACTAGCTATGGCTGACAATACAGCCAAGATTGAGTTTGTAAAAGACCCAAACCTTAAGCCTAACGATTGTATTATAGAAACCCCCTTTGGAAACATTGATTCCAGCCTTGACCAGCAGTTTAATTCCATAAAACAGGATTTATACTATATTTTTGAAAATAGGTAGTGTTGAAAATGAATGAGGCCACAACAATTGATTTATCAAAATACCAGTCGGTTCTTAACAAAACCTATATTAAAAAAATGGGCAGGGTTTCGCAGGTGGTGGGCTTGACCATTGAGTCAATAGGCCCCGACGTTAGACTAGGAAATCTATGCACAATAAGAGCCAACAAATACTCAAAGGAAATTTTTGCTGAGGTTGTTGGCTTTAAAAACAATAATATATTATTAATGCCCTTGGGCAATATGAGCGGCATTGGCCCCGGCAGTATTGTAAGTGCCAGCGATATGCCAATTACCGTAAACGTTTCACAGGATTTGCTAGGGAGAGTTTTAGACGGACTTGGTGAACCAATGGACGACAAGGGTCTGCTAACAGGAGGCAAGGATTTTCCTATAAACAATCAGCCCCCAAACCCGTTAACAAGAAACAGAATCAAGAATCCACTTGTTTTGGGTGTTAAGGCAATTGACGGACTGCTTACCGTGGGCAAAGGCCAGAGGGTTGGTATTTTTGCAGGTAGCGGCGTTGGTAAAAGCACCTTAATGGGTATGATTGCCAGAAATACTAAGGCTGATATAAATGTAATCGCTCTAATAGGAGAGCGTGGCAGGGAAGTAAGGGAATTTTTGGAGAAGGACTTAGGTGATGAGGGCTTAAGGCGCTCAGTGGTTGTAATAGCCACCTCCGACAGACCAGCACTTGTAAGACTAAAGGCAGCTGAGGTTGCTACTGCCGTTGCTGAATATTTTAGGGAGCAGGGTAAGGATGTGCTGCTGCTTATGGACTCCTTAACCCGATATGCTATGGCTCAAAGAGAGGTAGGCTTGGCAATAGGTGAGCCGCCTGTTACAAGAGGGTATACACCTTCTGTTTTTGCCGTAATGCCCAAGCTTTTAGAACGAGCCGGAAACTCTGACAAAGGCTCGATAACCGGACTTTATACAGTTCTTGTAGACGGCGACGATTTTACCGAGCCTGTTACCGATACTGCCAGAGGTATACTGGACGGTCACATTATTCTTAACAGAAAAATCGCAAACAGAAATCATTATCCACCAATTGATGTGCTTGCCAGCGTATCCCGTGTTATGTCCGATATTATTACCCCAGAGCATAAAAAACACGCCGGGGAGATAAAAAGGTCAATGGCCGTATATTCAGAGGCTGAGGACTTGATTAATATTGGAGCCTACGTTAAAGGAAGCAGCGGCTCAATTGATGATTCCATAAAAAAGCATGATATGATAAATGAATTTTTAGTCCAAGGCGTTCATGAGCAGTTTACCTATGAGGAGACGCTGGAAAAGTTGAAAAGGATAGCGGAGGGCTAATGATTTATGGCAAAATTCGCTTTTAGGCTTCAAAGCTATTTAAACCTAAAGGAAAAGCTGGAGGAGCAAAAAAAGCTAGAATACGGCAAGGCTCTAGCCAAGCTTGAAGAGGAGCGAAAGCTTAAGGTATCCATGGAAAATGAAAAGGAGGAGACAATAGCTTCCTTTAAAAAAGGCGTTTCCGGCGCAATAAACTCTATGGAGATACAAAGCTTTAACAACCACATTGAGCTTTTGAAGCGGCAGATTAAGCAACAGGAGAAGGTCATTGCTGCCGCAGAAAAATTTGTGGATACTAAACGGCAAGAGCTTGTTGAGGCTGTTAAAAATAGAAAAATGCTTGAGAAGCTAAAGGAAAAGGCCAAGGACGAATATATAATAGAAGAAAAACTTGGAGAGCAAAAAATTGTAGACGAGGTTACAAGCTACAGGTACAGCAAAATTTAATTTAACGTGAGTTCGACGAAGTCGAATAAGCCGCTTTAGCGGCTTAAATTGCGAAGCAATTTTCACGTTTTGTTCGACGAAATTGCGCTCTTTGCAATTTCTTAGAACTCACATTAATTTATTTGGAGGAACATTAAATGGCTGCCGCTAAAACTAAAACAAAGCCAAATAATCCACCGGAAGAGCCTCCTGTAGAAGCGCAGCAGACTTCTTCGGCGCTTAGCAAGGAAGATAAGAAGAGACAAAAGCAAGAGGAGAAGGAGCGAAAGCGTCAGGAAAAACTTGACAAAAAGGCTGCTAAGAAAGAAAAAAAGGGCAAGGGCGGCTTGATTGTTCCCGTTTTGTTCCTGTTTTTATTATTTGGTGCGTTAGTGGCAATATTTGTGTTTAATACTTTTAATCTAAGAGATAAATATTTAAGACCATTTTTAGAAAAAATACCTATTGTAAAGAATGTTCTCCCGGCTGCCGAGGACGTGCCTACAGATGAATACGCCGCCTTTGACAGGGCACAGTTTATTGACGAAATAACAAGGCTGCAAAAAAGCCTTGAGGACAGGGACAAGGAAATTAAAACTGTAAATGATAAAAACGCTCAGTTTACAGATGAAATCAATAGACTAAAGGAAATTGAATCCCAGCAGCTACAGTTTAAGGCTGACAAGGAAGCTTTTGATAAAATGATTGCCGAAAACAATCCTGAGGCTTACTCCAGCTTCTACGAAAAAATTTCTCCGGAAAACGCACAGGCTTTATATAAGGAAGCGGTTGTGGCAGTCCAGAAGTCTAAAGAAGTAACTCGTTATATGAATATGATTCAGAATATGGACGCAACCAGTGCAGCCAAAATGCTAGAGGAGCTTGTTATTACGGATTTGAACTTAGTAGTAAATATTATAAACAGTATTAAGCCGGAGATAGCGGCAGAAATTCTTGCCGGAATGACGCCTAAGAATGCGGCCACTGTTATTAAGAGAGCAACACCTCCGCAATAAGATGACTTAAAATTGAAAGGGGTGATTATCAAAACAAAGCCAAGTTGAAATTCATCATAACAGTGAAGGGAGGTAAATGAATGGAGTTAACAACCCTATTTACCAAAAAGAT
>CAYWBF010000133.1:0-7150 GCA_964456085.1 uncultured Eubacteriales bacterium | reverse complement strand
AAGCCTTAAGCAATAGGCTGTAAGCTTTCTGCCATAGCTTTGGATAAACGAGAAATGATTATAGGGGCTGGGGATATGGTAGCGCTGTTTATGGAAGCGTTAAAATGGATTTATCCTGAAAGGTGTATATTTTGTAGAGATGTCTTGACTTTGAGCAGTAGGGTAAGCGTATGCGGCGAGTGTAGAGAGCAGGTAGAGTTTATAAAAAAACCTACCTGCCTTTTTTGCGGCGCGCCTATTTCAAAGGAAGGAGAAAAATGCTCCCCGTGTAAAAAACGTAAGGAGGAATATTCCTTTGACGGGAATTATTCCCCTTTGGCTTATAATTTTGGAATTAAGGATATGCTTCACGATTTGAAATACAGGAAGAAGCGGACTTATGTAAAAGCCACTATAGATTTTTTGATTAATGAGTCTGGCGGCATAGACGTGGATTATTTTACCGGTGGTCAGCTTCTTGTGCCTGTGCCGCTGCATAAAAAAAAGCTTAGAGAGCGTGGCTTTAATCAGTCTACGCTGATTGCCGACAATCTTTCCAAGCTTACCGGAATAAAGGTTTGTGATGCTTTAATAAGAGCCAAAAACACAAAACCTCAATATGAGCTAAATTTTTTAGAAAGGCAAAATAATATTAAAGACGCCTTTGTTATTAATTCTAAATTTTCTGTTAATGCTAAAGATATAATTTTAATTGACGATATATTTACTACAGGCGCAACCTTAAACGAATGCGCCAAGGTTTTGAAGGAAAGCGGCGCAGCCTGTGTAAAAACCTTTACTCTTTCTATTGCTCGAGGAGGAAATTCAAACGCTAATCAAAATTCTTTTGAAAACATTTGATTTTTCTTCTAAAAATATCTAATAATAATTTTGCAAAAGCCGATAATAATATTGAAAGGAAAACTTTCAAGTAGAAAAGATAGATTTTATAAAAGATATTTGTTATGCAATGAGAGAAAACTTAGATATATATGTGACTTAACAGTAAGGAGGAATATAAATGAACGTTACAAGTATTGCCAGAGCTTACGAAGCAAATAACTATGAAAAGGTCAAAGCACACATTAAGCCAAAGAAAGGCGTAGGCGGTAAGGACGCCGTGGCACTTTCCGATACTGCTAAGGACTTTCAGCTTGTTCTTAAGGCTTTAACCCAGGTTCCGGACGTAAGGCAGGAAAAAATAAACGCCCTTAAATCCAGAATTGAAAACGGTGAATATAACGTTAGCTTGGAAGATATTGCAGCGAAGCTTTTAGCAGCAATATAAAATATACTGAGCAGGTGATAAAATTTTTTCACCTGTGAAGTCCCTTCAGTGTTACCTGTACGATATTAAGGTTACGCTGTATACATGGAGGTGAGGCCGGTTCTTTAGGAAAATACCAGCTTGGCGTTAAACGCCTGTAAGGGCTTCGGTAATCAAGCTGGTCACTCCCCTCGATTAAATAGAACCGGCAACCAAAAGGGCTTGGGGGAATAATTCCTCCAAGCTTTTTTTATAAATCTAGAGCAATTTGACATAACATTGACGTGTGTGGAGCAGAAATAACGAACGCTTCAACGTTATTTCTGCAAACATAGATGTCTATGCTTTTGCAAATTGCTACAAACTAAGTGGGTGAGGGCTTGGCAGGTTTAATAGAAGAAATGGTAAATATACTTTCGGCACAGCACGAAATTTTAAATGACTTGGTTGAGCTTTCCAAGGAAAAGACAGAGTATATTATTAAAAATAATATAGAAGCGTTGCAAAGGGTTACAGGGGTGGAAAATGTAATGTCAAGCAAGCTTCAAAGGCTTGACAGAAAGAGAGAGGTCTTAAACAAGGACATAGCCATTGTCCTCGGCCAGAACTCGGAGGAGCTTTCGCTAAATAAGCTTACTGAGCTAATGGAGGGGCAAAATGAGTACAGTGCTCTTTCGGAGCTTGAAAACAAACTAGCCATATCCATGAAGGAGCTAAAAAGCCTAAATGAGCAAAACAAACGGCTTATATTTAACTCCTTGGAATATATAGATTTTAACATTAACGCAATACGCTCCACCTTTACACCCCAACCAGTACAATACGCCAAGGACGGCAAAGCGGTAGATAATGAGCAAAGACAGGCTTTTTTTGATGCTAAGCAATAAAAGCTAATAAATAATAAAAAGCAGGTGATTATATGTCGTCAATGTCAAGCCTTGGCATAGCAGTAAGCGGTTTAAACGCTGCCCAAACAGGACTGTCAGTAACCGGCCACAATCTGTCTAATGTGCATACCACGGGCTACTCCAGGCAAAGAGTATTGCAAAGCGACTTTTTGTACAGAAACATAGGTAGTAACGCCGGCGGCCTAATGCAGCTTGGTCTTGGTACAAACACAACCCCTATTCAGCAGATTAGAAATAAATTCTTTGATATTTCCTATAGAGCAGAGATTCCTAAAGCAAGCTTCCACTCTGTGCGCTACATCACAGGTACAGAAATGGAAACCATACTGGGCGAAATGCAAAGCGACTACCGTGCCCAAACGGTACTACGAGATATGTGGGACGCCTTAAACGAGCTTGCTGTAGCCCCAGACTCTCTGGACACAAGGGGCAACTTCGTCGCTACCTGTGTTACCTTTATTAATAAAGCAAACAACGTTTTTAACCGCTCCTTCGAGTACCAGCAGAACCTTAACCAACAGGTTGTTGAGTCGGTACAGAGAATTAACCAGCTTGTTATAGAAATAGATAAGCTTAACACAACCATCTCCCAAGCCGAGGCTGCAGGTGACAGCGCCAACGACTACAGAGATCAGAGAAACAACTGCCTTGACGAGCTTTCTACTTTTTTGAAGATAGATTATAAGGAGAACAACAGAGGGGTAGTAGACATTTTAGCCGAGGGCAAGGAGCTTTTGGCAAACGGCAACATAAATACCCTAGGGTTGCGCTACACCTCCCCTAACTGCTCCTTTGTAGAGCCTGTTTTTACAAACTCCAATACAATTATCCCATATCCAACCTTAGACCCAGCCAATCCCAATATGATTGCTGACTTTTATAAATCCTTTAACGTTAAGCCATTGTTTAAGCTTAACAGCGGCTTTAATCCCACCACAGGCACAGGAGACGACGGGAAGCTAAAAGGACTGCTTCTTGCAAGAGGTATTGAGCCGGCTAATTATGCAACCCAGCAGAGATTAGCCAATCCTCCAACACTTCCAAATAACCCTACAGCCTTGCAAAAAGCTCAGTATGAATTGGACAAATGGGAATACGACAGAATTAAATTTAACGTACAAAACTGTACAATACCTAAAATGCAGCAGCAGTTTGACACCATTATAAATAATACCGTTACTATGATAAATCAAGCCTTTGCACCTGTAAGTCAGGACGGCACAAAGGATTATGCCAACGCGCCTTACGACTTAGAAGGCAATCAAACCTTTATGGAGATCTTCGTAAGGAATACAAAGGACAGATTCGATGCTAACGGAAACTATATTCAGGAAGACCCAAAGAGTTACTTTACTCTTTATTCAACAGGCAATATAAAAATTAATCCTCTTCTGCTAAACTCCGAGGGTTTCTCAAAAATCCCTACCTCCAAGAAGGGAGACGTGGGTGACCCAAATCTTATTTTGGATTTGTTAGGCAAATGGGGTAGCAAGAGCTTTATGACCATAGATGGAAACGGAGCCAGCGTTGACGACGCATATCAACGCTTTGTCACCTCCATGGCTGTAGATACAAACGAGGCAAAAAGATATTTTGAAGGGCAGCAGGAGCTTGTGGCAGAGATAGACAACAAGCGTATGTCCATGTCAGCGGTTTCTATGGATGAGGAAATGAGCACCATGCTAAGGTACCAACACGCTTACAACGCTGCCGCAAAAATTTTAAATGCTATCGACTCTATGCTGGACAGAATTGTAAATAAGCTTGGCAGAGTAGGAATATAGGTTTAATGGAGGGGATTAAATGAGGTCATCATTTTATGAATTCAACGTTGCAATATCAGGCTTATTCACAGCGAGAGCGAATTTGGACGTTGTATCACACAATATTGCAAACTCCGCCATAAAAGGATATTCCAGGCAGTACGCAGAACAGAGAGCGTCCTCTCCGCTTACGTTTTTTGACGGCAGAGGTATGTACGGCACCGGCTCAGAGGTTTATGGCGTTGGGCAGCTTCGTAATTTTTATTTGGACAAAAAGTATTGGTCAGAGCGCCCCATATTGGGCGAGTACGCTGTAAAAAAGGAACAGCTTTCCTTAATGGAGAGTATTTTTAACGAGCTTTCGGAGACAGGATTAAACACCGGCTTCCAAAGCTTCTTCTCAAAGCTGCAGGACTTGTCCACCAACGCTTCGGATTCTACCTACAGAATGAACCTATTACAGGCGGCAAGCTCTTTAGCTACTTTTGTAAATAGCTCCACCGAGAGCATTAAAAAACAACAGAACGACATTAATAGCGAGGTTGGAGCTGTTGTTACTATAATAAACAGCCTTGGCTCACAAATCGCAGGGCTTAACCGCCAGATTTCTACCTTTGAGCTAGACGGCAGCAGAGCCAACGACCTTCGTGATGAGCGTGCAAGGCTTATAGACGAGCTTTCTACCTATGTAAACGTTTCTGTAGAGGAAAGGGAAATGAACGACGACTACGCCGCAGGAAAATACCCAGACCCATCCGACAGAGGACGCAGCAACAAGCATCTTATAGTGTCTATTAACGGCTATGAGTTTGTAAATCATTACGACGCCAACTACCTAAAGACTGTGCCTAGAGAAGGCAAAACAAACCCTATGGACGTGGTTGGCCTTTACGATATTAGATTCGCTAACAGCGGCACTTCCTTTGATATTTACAGCCCAACCTTAAAGGGGCAGCTAAAAGGGCTTATTGATATAAGAGACGGTAACAACGGAAGATATTTAGAAACAGGTAGAATTAATACGGCAGCTGGACCCGGGGTTGGAGAGACTACCCTTACATTGTCCAAGGATGCCGCAAAGCCTTGGTTTGATGATTTATACGAGGACGGAAAGGTAAAATTATATGACAAAAACTCCGGCGTTATGACCGAGCTTAAGTTTACAAACTTAAAGCTGCTGGGCAACGGCGACGTACAGCTAGTTTTGCCTGCTGGCCAGAATGTGCCTGCAAATTTGAACACCAATTATAACGCTGTTATTGCAAGAACCACCAACTATAAGGGTATCCCTCATTATTTGAATAAAATGAACGAGCTAGTTAGGGTTTTTGCCCGTGCTGTAAATGAAGGATTGGATTCTAAGGGAGACCCTATTAAGGATTTTGGGGGACATGTAAGCGGCTATGACGTGAATGGTCAATTAGGCTTAATTTTGTTTTCATATAGAAATAACACAAACGAAGAAGCAAGAACTATGGACTATAGAATGCTTACCTGCGAAAATTTCAGCGTTAGCAAAATTTTGCTGGAAAAACCTGAGAAGGTTGCTTCTGCAAGAGATTACAACGCTGATAAAAGTGATAATAAAATTATTTTTGGTATTCTTGGGCTTAAGGACAACAGCTCATTGTTTCGAGAGGGTAAGATTACAGATTATATAGCTGGGCTTTCTGGAGAAATGGGCATTGACAAGAAGCAGGCTAATAATTTCTATAAAAACTACAGCGACGTTACGACCCAAATCGATAACCAGCGCATGGCTGTTTCCGGCGTAAGCCTTAACGAAGAAATGATTGAGCTTGTAAAATATCAGCAGCTTTATCAGGCTGCCGCTAAGCTTGTTAATACTATTGACAGCATATATGATACGCTGATAAATCGTATAGGGGTATAACAGCAGCTAGAAAGGGGTGGAATAAATGCGTATTACTAATTCTATGGTTACAAACCAGATGATGCTTAGTATAAATAGAAATATGCGTTACGTTGACAGCTTGTACAACCAAATTTCAACGGGCAAGAAGATTCAGTTCCCCAGCGATGACCCTGTAGTGGCAAGCCGTGCGCTTAGGTTTCGGGCAAACGTTGCCGAGACTAAGCAGTATCAGCGTAATACTGCCCAAGGGCTTTCGTGGATGGAGCTTACTGAGTATGCCTATAATAATGTGAATAGAATTTTAGATTCTATAAGAGAGCTTTGTGTTACCGGCGCAAGCGATTCGCTGGAGGACTCTGACAGGCAGAAGATTGCTACTGATATTAAGCAGTTGTTTATCCAGCTTGGCGGAGAGATGAACGTTACCTATGCTGGGCGGTATGTTTTCTCTGGACTGAGGACAGACCAGCCACCTGTTTTTGAGAAGGATAACGATTTAAGCTATAGGATAGCCCAGTATTTTAACGTTTCTGATGTGGAGGTTACTAAGTCATATCAAAAGCTTACTAATACATCTATGTCTATTGTTAAGGATGTAAATATTTTGAAGCTTCCTTATAAGGATATGGCTTTTTATGATACTACTATAACTCCTCCTACTTATCCTACAGCCGGATTTAAGCTGCCTAATGGCTTGCAGGTATATGGTGGGGATATGAGGGTTTTACCCGATGGGTCAAGGTTGGATATTGCCTCAGGGAATATTACTATGCCAAGTGGTGCGGTTATTAACACTAATTCAGGTGTGACTACATTTGGGAATACAACAATTAATCCAAACGGCTCAGTAACCTCCGGAGGAATAACTATTGCAGCAAATGGAACAGTAACAGGTGCTACACAACCAGCAAGCCTTCCGGCTACTATTACTTTGCCCGATGGGGTTAAGGTTGAGCTTTTATCCCCACTAACTAGAGGAAATACTTACTTACCTGATGGTACAGTAATTGCTCGAAATGGCAATGTTACCTTTAGCGACCAGACCCAAATAATACCGGGTGGCAATATTACCTTAAGCGACGGTACAGTTATGCAGAATACTGGCGCAGCCACCTTGGGCAGCGGCGGTTTCATTAATCAAGCCGGTGACATTACTATAAACGGCAATACAATATCCGGAATCCCAATTGTTCAGGTATCCGTAAATGACCCGGGAGCCTATGATACCACATACGTTCCTAATCCGCCCATTAACCCACCTCTTCCTCTACAAAGGATTAACTATATTCCGGAAACAGGAGAGCTTGTTATACCCGAAAGCTTCTATAAGACGCTAGGCGAACTGCCTCTTGGTATG
>CAYWBF010000132.1:0-7164 GCA_964456085.1 uncultured Eubacteriales bacterium | reverse complement strand
AGCATATCTACCAGGCGAAGCACGTCAAGTAGGAAGCTTGTGAATACTACATCGGGAGGGTAGTTTCCGTTTGCTGAGATAACGTCGAATAGGTCTGGTCGGTTTTTAATCTCCTCCATCACCGCTGGGTGAAGGGTTTTATGGTCAACATTTCTTTTATACATTATAGCAAGCTTGTCATCTGCTCGTCCTCTTTGGAGAAGTCTTTCTATAATAAGCTCTAGGCCGCAATACAGGTCGATTACAAGTACACGCCAATGTTTTTCTTTAATAAACTTAATTATGTCCAATGCTTGTGCTCTATTTCTAGGGAAGCCGTCCATTAAGCCGCCTTGATTGTTCAAAGCAAATTCACGGAAAAGCTCACATGCAAGTGAATCTCCAATCAAAATTCCCTGTTCGGTAAGACGTTTTATTTCAGGGTCTGTTTTAGCCTTTTCACGAAAAACATCTCCCATGCTGGAGGATACCATATCTGGCAGCCAATAATTGTTAATGTTTTTTACAAGTGTGCCCTTGCCACTCCCGGATTCTCCAAGCAATAAAATAAAATTCCACTTTCCTAAAATCAATGATGATTTTTCTTCCAAAGCCATTACCCCCAATTATATAATAAAAATTTTGTGTGCAATCTTAATAAGCTCTTAAATGCCTCCAAGCTTAAGTGTTATAAGTCATTATATAACAATATGTTGAAAAATACAATTAAGATTCTTATTTTTTTGTCAAAAAAGTATGCAAGGCTAGGGGGTTTGGGGGAGTGCAGCTCCCCCAAGACTTTATAAGGTTTTAGGTGGTAGGTTACTTTTCAGTGATTAATGTTCCGCTTTCACCACGGACTGCTTCCTCTGCTTTTTCCAAAGCACAAATTACTGCTTTTCTTCCGTTGCCTGTTTTTACAAAGGCCAGAGCCGCTTCTACCTTAGGGAGCATACTTCCGGGGGCGAAGTGTCCTTCCTTAATGTATTGCTCTGCTTCTGCAATATTCATCTGCTCTAAGGATTTTTGGGTAGGCTTGCCAAAGTTAATGGCTACTCTCTCCACAGCCGTTAGAATAAATAAATAATCAGCGCTAACAAGCTCTGCCAGCTTTGCGCTGGAGAAGTCCTTGTCTACAACCGCAGGGACACCTACAAAATCTCCTTCATTACGCTGGATAACGGGAATACCGCCACCACCGCAGGCTATGGTGATGAACTTGTTTTCGATAAGGGTTAGTATAGCCGTTTTTTCAACAATACCTACGGGGCTGGGTGAGGGAACCATTCTTCTGTAGCCTCTGCCCGAGTCCTCTGCAAATACTATCCCAGGATTATCCTTCATTGCCTTATCGGCATAGGCTTTGTCATAAAAGCTGCCTATGGGTTTCGATGGAGCTTTAAATGCTGGATCGTTCTTGTCTACAATCATTTGTGTGATTATTGTAGCAACCTTTCTTGGGTCGCCCTTTACGGTCAGCTCTTTTTTTATGGCGTTTTGCAGGTGAAAGCTAATATAGCCTTGGCTCATGGCACAGCATTCGGGCAGCTCTACCATGGGTACACCTGAGTCTGTTTTGCTCGCCAGCTCAAATGCCTTAAGAATCATTCCTACCTGTGGGCCGTTTCCGTGGCTTATAACTACCTCGTGACCGTGCATTATAAGGCTGGCTATCGGCACGCTTGCCGCCTCTACCATAGAAATTTGTTCTGTGGGGTTATTGCCTAGGGCGTTGCCGCCTAATGCTATTACTATTCTTGCCATATACGTCCCTCCCTACAGCTTACTTCCAAAATCAATAACAGCGTCGGTAAAGCAATCCATTGGCGGATGTACAAGTCCGGCTCCTACCTGACCTATACCGGCATTTCTGTGAGCCATGCCTGTGTTGATTATAGGTAGTATTCCTGTGGACACAACCTTACGAATATCAATGCCAATGGCACTGCCTCTGAAATCTAGCGGCGGCAGAGAAAAAGAAGGATTTTCTCCCGCTGTTATGGAGAACATGCTGTTGGAGTAGCCAATTGCGTCGTCTACGCTCCCACCTACAAACTGCACTATTGAAGGAGCGGCAGCCATTGCAAAGCCGCCTATGCCCATAGTTTCCGTTATGGCGCTATCTCCAATGTCCCTGCTTGCATCATCTTGGGTAAAGCCGGGGAAGAACAAGCCTTGGACATATTGGGCTTCTCCAACGTACCATTGATTTTTGCCCGAGCCGGAAACTCGTATGCCAAAGTCAACTCCGTTTCTTGCCATGGTTGTTACTACTGTAGAGTTTTTAATACCTTGGGCAGCTTCCAAGGAGCATTTGCAGGCTGCCATGGATAGATTAAGGTAGTAATGGTCGTTGCCGCATATAAATTGCATTGCTGTCTTAGCGGCTTCGCTGCCGTCCTCCATAAAGTAGGGAATAAGCTCTCTTATAAAAAGGGTTGTTGCCGCCTTGTTTCTGTTGTGACACTCGTCACCCATGTGGAGTGCCTGGGCGGTAAGGCTTTTTAAATCTATGCCGCCGATTTTTTTAATGATGGCTTTCATAACAGGGGCAAACTCATTTTTAATGTAGTTTAACCTTTTTATTACCTCGTCACTGTTTGCGCCATAGCGAAGCACCTTGCCTAAGCCTTCGTTAACTGTGGCAAAGCTTAAATTCCCGTGGGTATTATTTTTTACAACGTGAACGGGCATAGTGGGGGAAATTATGCCGGCCATGGGGCCAACGGCGTTAAGCTCATGGCATGGCTTATAAATAATATCCTTGCTGGAAGCCAGCCGCTCTGCCGATGGCAAATCTGGGGCAAGTCCCTCGTATACAAGAGCGCCTATTATTGCGCCCTTCATTGGGCCGCACATGCGCTCGTATTCAATAGGAGGGCCGGCATGAAGAATAGTTTTATCTGTCATGCCCGGTATAACCTCTATAGCCGGAGCCATGTCAATAAGAATAGGGTGTGCGGCTTTAATTATATCTACAGCCTCTTGGTTAGCCGCATCTATTTCCGCATTTTCAAAAAGCTTGTCAAGGGCATCAATAGCCTGCTTGTTACCACCGGCTACGGGCTTCCACTCTACATGGATGCATGGCTTGCCTTGCTTTATTATTTCGTCCTTGAAAAGCACGGTGCCTACATTTACAGGCATAAGCTTGGAAAAAATCGAATCGCTGCTCATTACATTTCCCCCTTTCTTTGTGCTATTTGAAGTGCCATTTCTACGGCATGTAGGTTGCTTTGGGCTACAATAACGTTTTCCTTAAGAAGCATAGCTCTTTGTGCGTCCATGCCTTGATAGTCCTGCTTTGTGCCTAGGATATAGGCTACTATTGCCGTATGCCGCCCTTGGGCTTTGTCGCTTGCTCTTATTTGCTGTATTGCGTCAATGGTTACACCCACAGGGTCTGAGTGGGAGCCGTAGCCAAGCTCGAAGTCCATTAGGATAACAGCCGTTTCTTTGTCCCTTGCTTCCTGTAAAAGCCGTTCCACTCTAAGCTCCGGCTCAATCATTGGGTGAGGTCTGCCTACAGTAAAAATATCGTCACCTAGGTCAATAATGGTATGGTACTGGCTTACCATTGGGTCTTTTATTTTGTTCTCCGGCTTTTTAGCTACGTTACTGTATACCTGATTAAAAGCCTTGGAGATTTCCGTGGTTGCCTCGGAGGCTAGTGTACCTCCGCAGTACAGACCTCTAATATATTTTTGGCTGGGGGAGAGTTTTTTTGCTTCGCTGTACAATAATTCCTTGTTCATTTGAAAAACGGTGCCTGTGACTTCCCGTATAGGCTCCTTTCGCAAAAGGCTAACAGCCTTAGCCGCAGTGTCCTCAAGGCTGGCGGCAAATACCGCACTTGTGCCTTGGAGCATACTTGGGTTGCCGGCAATAAAGCATACTACCACAGGGGTTTTACATTCCTTTATGCTTGCGATAATTTTTTCTGCAACCTCTTTTACAGGAGGTTTAGAAATAAGCACAATAACCTCTGTATCTGTGTCCTTCTCCAAAAGCCTAAGGCTGTCCAGCATCATAATACCCTGTATTTTTGCCGACAGGTCACGACCGCCTGTGCCTATAGCTTGGGAAATACCCTCGCCCAAATTATCAATAAGCACAGTAACCTCCTGCAGACCTGTGCCCGAGGCGGCTACTAAGCCGATTTTGCCCTGCTTAAGCTTATTTGCAAAGCATAGGCCTACGCCGTTAATGATTGCTGTGCCGCAGTCAGGCCCCATAACAAGCAGACCTTTTTCGTGAGCCATCTGCTTTAAGGCAAGCTCCTCCTCCTCGGAAACGTTGTCGGAGAAAAGCATAACGTGCATGTTGTTTTTAAGCGCCAGCCGTGCTTCCCTTGCGGCAAACTCTCCTGCCACGGAAATGACGGCTAGGTTTAAGTCCTCATTTTTGGACTTAGCCATTTCAATGGTGGGGTAAACCTCCTCCTTTGCACCCGAGGAACTTTTGTCCTTGCTGCCCATTAGAAGGGTGTCCACCATTTTATATGCATTATCGCAGTTTTCCTCTGTGTCGCACTTTATTGCAATAAGCAGGTCGTTTATTCCGGCAGACCTTACTTCCTCGCTGATTATACCGATGCTTTCCAAAAGCTCCTTATTCATATCCGAAGCCATAGCGACTACAGCGTCGGCTACGCCCTCCAGCTTTTTCAGCTTATTGGACAGCGTCATTAAGGTTACGGAGTCGTAGTATGAATTTTTTCTTACAATAACCAATTCTTTCATAAGCTCACTCCTTTCCTATTTATCATCAAGGGCATCTGGTGGAATAATATTTTCATCTTTTCTATAGAAGGAAACAAAAAGCAGAACTACTGCCATGCCTAGATAGCCCAGAGTAACCTGTGGAGCGGAATTAAATCCGAAGCTGGAGGAGTGAATTATGCCGAAGAAGGCTAGGGTGGCAGAAATAAGGCAATAAACAATAGATAGGGTGTATCGTCTGTCAATAATGAATATTACTATGGTAGCAATAAGCATAGAGATAATAATGTCCCCCTTGGACAGGCTTGCCCAGCCTAGGAATGGAATACCGTTGCTGGACATAAGAGCGTTTGTAACAGCGGCAACACCAGGCTCTGCTGTTTCTGTAAAGGCAACGGAAATATTTGCTCCTGCTTCTGCAAGTGCTGTGTTTACTGCGGAGATGGTTGAGTTAAGCTTTGTTGTGAGAAAGCTTCCAACGAAGGGGAGGAACGCTAGGACTATGGCTGGCATGTATCTTGCCTTTGTTGAAGAGAAGGCTTGAGTGCCTATAACCATGCCTATATATACAAGAATTGGAAGAAGTGCTACGAGTGGGATAATGGAGGATACAAGGCGCAGCAGTCCTGTGTAGGATAGGACTAAAATACCTACAGCCGTTGCTATGGAGTAGCCGATTCTTGCGCCTGTGGCTTTCCAGCCTGGGTGACCTATATATATTATTGTAGGGAATACACTGCCGATAAAGGAGCCGATTATTGTTAGAATAGCCGGAACAGCCATGGATAGGGCAATAGGGTAGTGCTCTCCTGCCGCTTCCGCACTTTCTAGGTTATCCAAGCTTTCAAGGAAGTCGTAAATACCAAGAGGGATAGCCGCCGGAAGAAAAGGCCCTATTTGCTTAAAGCCTATGGCGAATAAATTTAGGGTGACAGAAGGGAAGGGGATATTAAAGCCGCTTATGGCTTCTGAAACAGCCTGTGGCTTCATATAGCCTGTTGCCCAAGCTATAAGAGTACCTACGAGAATGGCAAAGGCTCCGGCTGGGATATTAAGAGGAAGCCTTTTGTGGGCAAGCCAGCCTACCATTAATATTGTAAAGCAAATAAGCCCAATATAAGGTGCACCGTAAACCTCGCCTATAGGGTTGCCGGAAATAAAGGTCAGCGCAAAGCCGGCTAGAGCGCCTAGCATTGCCGCTCTTGGTACATATTTTTTAATGTAAGGCCCTACAAACGCTCCGGCAAGCATTATCAAGCCTTGGATAAAGTTCCACACTATGCCTGTTGCCCAGGCGGTAGTCCAGTCCTTTGTTGCTATATAAATCGGAAGCATTACCCCAAGGGATACTGCAAAATAATGAGGTACGCTTAAGCCGTAGGGCATGGCTGTTACATTGTCACGTTTTTCACGGACGGACATGGTTTTTGCAAAGTAGGCTAGTATAATATTCCCTCCGGCTATAGATATAGCCGCAGCAGGTACAATTTTTCCGAAAACCAAGTCAGAGGGCATGGAGATTGCAAAGGCAATTAAGCCTATCGCTGTGAGAAAGTTTGTTAGAGAGTTTGAGAAAAGACCAAAGAAGCCGTTTAAGTCGCCGGCAACCCACCATGGGGTGCCTTGATTAGATTTTGCCATGAGGTATCCCTCCTAGAATTTTATTTGTTGAAACTAGAGAACTGAAATAACCTTGTCAGAGGTTGTAACCCAGCCGAAAATACCGCCTTGCTGGTGAATGCTTTTTACGGTGGCTTCGTGGTCGTCCTTGTCAAAAGCGGCGGAGCAGTCCGAGAGCAGCAAACAGTCAAAACCTCTGTCGTTAGCTTCTCTAATGGTGGTGCTTACGCATACATGGGTGGTTACGCCGCAGACTATTAGGTTTGCAATGCCCTTTGTCCTTAAAATAAGCTCCAAGTCTGTAGCATAAAAGGCTCCCTTACCCGGCTTGTCCAGCACAACCTCGCTTTCTATAGGGTAAAGCTCCTCTACAATGTCGTGGCCGTACTCACCTCTTACTAATATTCTGCCCATAGGACCCATATCCCCAATGCCTGCGCCTTGCTTTTTACCTCTGTTAAGCTTTGCAGGGGGACAGTCGCTTAGATCTGGGCGGTGGCCTTCTCTTGTATGGATTACAAGCATACCTTTTTCTCTGGCGGCTAGGAGCATTTTTTTGACTATGGGGATAATGCTTTTTGTGGGGGTAATGTCGTTGCCCAATTTTTCTCCAAATCCTCCGTGCTCGCAAAAATCTCTCTGCATGTCAATAATCACAAGAGCTGTGTTTTCAATTCCAAATTTGTACTCGTAGGGTAATGCGTCTACTGTGTAAGTTTTCATAGCTAAATCCTCCAATATATTAGACCTCTTCTGAAACCTCATGCCACCGTCTTTGCGGCTATTTTTCCGCCATACTTCGTCCGCCGCTCCTAGCAGACTTTCTGCGAGTATGCGTCGTCGC
>CAYWBF010000131.1:0-7231 GCA_964456085.1 uncultured Eubacteriales bacterium | reverse complement strand
CTCAGTTGGCTAGAGCATGCGGTTCATACCCGCAGTGTCGGCGGTTCAAATCCGTTCTCCGCTATTTTTTTATTTGTTTTTGCCGTACAAGAGGCATATGCAAGCGGCTTACGTCGCATTTCTTGTATTAATATGTTTTTATTATTCTCCGGCGGCTTGGCTATCCGGAGAATTTTTATATTTATGGAAAATTTTTTACAAATTTTGTAAGCTTATTGTTTTTTTAATGTCATATCCACCTTTTTTAGAATAAATGGAGGTTAAAATGAGTTTACGCATTGGAAACGGTTATGATGTTCACAGACTTACATCATGGCGCAGGCTGATTTTGGGCGGGGTTACAATCCCCTTTGATACGGGACTTTTGGGACATTCTGACGCAGATGTACTTGTACATGCTATTATTGACGCTTTGCTTGGAGCTATGGGGCTGCCGGATATTGGTCAGCAGTTTCCCGATACAGACGATAAGTACAAGGACGCTTCAAGTATAGAGCTATTGGTGAGGGTAAAAGAGATTTTGGATGAGAACGGATATGCCGTTTCAAATATCGACAGCATTGTGGTGGCACAAAAACCTAAGCTTGCTACATATATTGGTAGTATGCGCGAGAATATTGCCGACGCTTTGGGCATACAGCACTCTATGGTAAATATAAAGGCCACTACAGAGGAAGGCCTTGGCTTTACCGGCCAGGGAGAGGGCATAAGCGCATACGCTGTCTGCTTAATCTCAGCAAAGTAAACTATCACCTACTTCAGGTAGGTGGCTTTAATAAGGTAGGTTAATTAAATGTGGCTAAAGGACCAATACTTAACAATTAAGTCAAATGACCCAGCGTTAAAAAGTGTTTTTGAAATTATTTTATATCCAAGTTTCTGGTCTGTGCTGGGGCACAGGGCAGCTCATGCTTTGTATAAAATCCGATTGTTTTTTCCGGCAAGGCTTATTTCACAATTTTTTAGATTTATTACGGGAATTGAAATTCACCCAGGTGCTATAATCGGCTCAGGATTTTTTGTAGACCACGGCACAGGGGTTGTTATAGGGGAAACCTGCGAAATAGGTAACAACGTACTCATCTATCAAGGAGTAACCCTAGGCGGTACAGGAAAGGACATAGGCAAGCGTCACCCCACCATTGGCAACAACGTTATGATTGGGGCAGGGGCGAAGATTCTTGGCGCCATAAAGGTTGGAGACAATTCACGGATTGGCGCAGGCTCTGTTGTTGTTGAGCCTGTTCCCGAGGGCGCAACGGTAGTAGGAATTCCCGGCAGAATAGTACAAAAGAAAAACGGCATAGAAAAGGCAAATTCCGCCAAGGACAGTCTTGACCAAGTTAAGCTCCCAGACCCAATAAGCATGGAGCTGTGCAAGCTTAGGTTAAGCATAGAGAAGCTGGAGGAAGAGCTTAACGAACTAAAGAACAAGGGAAGTCAACAAATCTGAATACACTAGCCCGGCTAACCCATAGCCGGGCTACATACTATATTGTAAAGGGGCATTTTATGAAAAAAATCAAACTGTATAATACCTTAACAAGAGCGAAGGAGGATTTTGTGCCTTTGCAGGAAAATCAAGTCAGTATGTATGTTTGTGGGCCTACAGTTTATAATTTCATTCATATAGGAAACGCACGGCCCTATGTGGTTTTTGATACAGTACGGAGATTTTTTGAATATATGGGGTATTCTGTAAGGTTTGTACAGAATTTCACCGACGTAGACGACAAAATAATCAAGCGTGCCATAGAGGAGAGCCGTACCTCCGAGGAGGTTGCCGACACATATATAGCCGAAGCCATAAAGGACGCAGAGGGGCTAAATGTTGCTCCATCTACGGTTAACCCAAGGGTTACACAGGAGATTCCTCATATAGTTGAGATGATACAAACCCTTATAGACAAAGGCTTCGCCTACGAACACAACGGTTCTGTTTTTTTCAGCACAGATGCATTTGCACCCTACGGTAAGCTATCCAAAAAGAATTTAGATGAGCTATCCATGGGCATACGCATAGATGTGGACGAAAACAAAAAAAGCCCACAGGACTTTATTTTGTGGAAGCCTTATAAGGAAGGGGAACCAAAGTGGCCGTCACCTTGGGGCTTAGGCCGTCCCGGCTGGCATATTGAATGTTCTGTTATGGCAAAGCGATATTTGGGGGATACTATAGATATTCACGCCGGAGGAGAGGACTTGATTTTCCCTCACCACGAAAACGAAATTGCCCAGTCCGAAGCGGCAAACGGTGTGCCCTTTGCAAAATATTGGCTGCATAACGGGTTCATTAACGTGGACAATAGAAAAATGTCAAAATCCCTTGGAAACTTCTTTACCCTTAGGGAAATTGTAGAGGAGTTTGACTACGAGGTTGTACGATTTTTTATTTTAAATGGTCACTACAGAAGTCCTCTTAATTTTAGCCGTGAGCTTCTGGAGTCAGCTAAAAGCAGCCTAGAAAGAATTAAAACCTGTGTATTTAATATAAATTTCCTTCTTCCCGGATTACAGGACAGCCCTTCCGACGAAGCTATGGCACAGCAAGAAATCCAGCTTTTAGCAGAGTGCGAAAAATATAAGGAAGAATTCATTGAAGCAATGTGCGATGATTTTAATACCGCTCTTGCTCTTGGGGCAATTTTTGAGATTGTGCGTCTTGCCAATAAGAGCGTTACCCAAGGCAGCTCAAAGAGCTTTGCTGCAAAGGTTCTGGCAATAATAGACGAGCTATGCGGCACCCTAGGCATAATCACCGCCCAAACAAAAAAATCCAACGGCTTAACACCAGAGGAAATAGAAGCTCTCATAGAGGAGCGACAAGCCGCCAGAAAAAACAAGGACTTTAAAACTGCTGACAGAATAAGAAACGAATTAAACGAAAAGGGGATAATTTTAGAGGATACACCACAGGGGGTAAGATACTCATATAAGGCATAGCTTCTATCGGCTGTGCCTTATTAAAGGAGCAGCGGTTTTATGGGCAACATAAGCACCAAAGCCTTTGATTATTTAAAAACCTTAATAAACGTCATACTAATCGGTCTACAGCTTTACTTTATTTTTCTTATTATATTTAAAATATCTGCCCTAGCCACCCTAGGCTACTGGATAATTGAAGCTGCCGCCCTTGTGCTGGTGCTATCTATCGTATATAAAAAATCTTTCAATTCCTTTAAGATTACATGGATCTTGATAATTCTACTCTTCCCTGTAAGTGGTATCGTCCTGTACTGTCTCTATGGAAATATGCGGCTATCCAAAAGCGGCAATAGCCTTACCCAGCTTAACAATAAGGCAAGGGAGCTTTTGAAACAAAACGCCGTAGATATAAGCCATATAGAGGACTTGGACGTTAAGGCTCAAATTTATTTATCCGAGAACCTATGCGGCTTTCCTGCCTATAAAAATACTTACACCAAGTATTTGGAGATAGGGGAGGTAATGCACCGTGTTTTGCTGGAGGAAATAAAGAAGGCGGAGAAATTTATCTTCCTAGAATATTTTATTATTGCCAAGGGGAAGATGCAGAAGGAATTTTTAGAGGCTCTAATTGAGAGAGCCGCTTGTGGGGTGGAGATTAAGCTTATTTATGATGAAGGTGGAAGCATTGGGGTTTTTCCAAAGGACTTCCGCTCCATATGCAATGACAATAACATTGCCTGTATACCCTTCAATCCATTTTCCGCTTCCATTTATAAATATTTCAACTTCCGCAACCATAGAAAAATCACCGTTATAGACGGAAACACCTGCATCTCAGGGGGCATAAACATTGGTGACGAGTACATTAACTATGCCTCAAAGCTGGGTCACTGGAAGGATATGTCCATTCTTGTAAAGGGTGAGGCTGTCTTAAGCTTTACTATAATGTTTATCGATATGTGGAACGCCCTAACAGGCAGTAGACTGGATTATTCACCATATCTTCCCGATTTTTCGCTATCTGTGGAGTTTTTTCGGGAGAAAGGGTTAGTCATGCCCTACTGCGACGGCCCCTATAACAAGAAAAACCCTGCGGAAAAGCTTTACATGAAGCTTATTACCTGTGCCAAGGATTATATTTATATAACCACACCCTACTTGATTTTGGACAGCAGTATGCTGTCAGCTCTAGGACTTGCGGCAAAAAGCGGTGTAGATGTGCGTATTGTTACTCCTTATATAGGTGATAAGTGGTTCGTCCATGCTACTACCCGTGCTTTTTACGGCGAGCTTATTTCAGAGGGGGTTAGAATTTACGAATACACCCCTGGCTTTATGCATGGTAAAACTATGGTTTGCGACGACAAGGTTTGTATTGTAGGCTCTGTTAACCTTGATTTCCGAAGCTTTATATGGAATTTTGAGTGTGGCACATGGGTTTATAACAGCCAGTGTGTGATGGATTTGAAAAAGGATTTTCTGGATACGATTGAAAAAAGTCAAGAAATGCTACTGGAGTTTTTTGAAAAGGAGAGGTTTATAACAAAGCTGTACCACGCGGTTTTACGACTGGCTGCGCCGCTTATGTAAACCGGACTGTTAAATGTTAGATTTAAAATGTACAAGCACCCAAAGTGTGCTTAAGCTTGCGTATATAGGAGATGCCGTTTTCGAGCTGCTGGTAAGAATGGAACTGCTCTCCGAAAGTGACAACCCCCTTAACATAATTAACAAACAGGCAAGAGACAAGGTAAGAGCAAACGCTCAAGCAAAAATGTACAACATTCTTACTCCTATAGTAACAGAGGAGGAGCTTAATGTAATGCGCCGTGGACGAAACGCCAAGTCCCACTCCTGGTCAAAAAGCGCCGGGATTTTGGAGTATCGTCACTCTACTGGGGTTGAAGCGTTGTTTGGCTATTTATATCTTAAAGGGGAATATGACCGTATCACCCAGCTTTTTAAAATATGCTACAATATGGACTGCACAGAGAAAAATAGTACAGAATAAAATTTGGATAAAATTGAAGGGAAAATAAAAATGCTTAGAAACCAAGGAAAACGTAAAAAAATTAATGGAAGCCTACCACCGTCTAAATCAAAAGCTCCCGGCTTTAGAAGGGGAGGAAAGGCATCTTCGTCTGACGACAAGGGCAAGGCTTCACCTAAGGCGACCTACTCTTCTCAAGGAAGGAGCCAGCGTCCTTCCCCAGAGGAAGTTAGCGATATTGATGCAGGATTGAACCTTTTTGGAAGAAACTCGGTGCTAGAGGCGTTGGAGTCCGGCAAAACCATTGACAAGCTCTTGATTAAGAAGGGCGAGATTGAAGGAACCTTAAGGGTAATAGTAGCTAAGGCTCAGGAAGCAAAAATCGTTGTTACGGAGGTTTCTAAGCACAGGCTTGACGAGCTTGCACAAGGGGAAAGCCACCAAGGGGTTGTGGCACTATGCCCAGCATACGAATATGCCGAGGTGTCTGATATTTTGGCCAAGGCAAAGCAAAAGGGGCAGCCACCATTTATTGTGATTTTGGATAACATTACCGACCCTCACAACCTAGGCGCTATCATAAGAACAGCAGAATGCTGCGGCGCTCACGGGGTAATTATTCCAAAAAGACGTGCTGCATCAATGACCGCTGTAGTTAACAAAGCCTCGGCTGGTGCATGTGAGCATGTTTTGGTATCCAGAGTAAATAACATCACCAACGTAATCACTACCTTAAAAAGTGAACGTATATGGATAGCATGTGCCGACAACAAGGGCAAGAACGTTTTTAACGAAAAGCTTGTGTCAAAAACCGACGGCATTGCTATTGTTATAGGCAGTGAGGGCTACGGGGTGTCACGACTTGTTGCTGATGCCTGCGACTTTACTGTAAAAATCCCCATGTTTGGAAAGCTTTCTTCTCTTAACGCATCTGTGGCGGCCGGAGTTATTATGTACGAGGTTGTCCGCCAGCGGGAAAGCATTTTATGGGACTAAAAAAGGAATTTTTGTTGGTTGACGGATATAATATTATTTTCGCTTGGGGTTTGGTTAAGGATGATTCGGAGTTTGCGCTGGAGAGCGCACGACGCAGCCTTATTGAGACTCTAAGCGATTATAAAGGCTCAATGGATTTTGAAATTATCATTGTATTCGACGCCCACAAGGTTTCCGGGGGAGTAGGCAGCGTGGAGAAGCACCACAACATTACTGTGGTATACACCAAGCAAGCCGAAACTGCTGACAACTATATAGAAAAGACAACCCATGCCCTTATAAAAAACTACCGTGTAAAAGTAGCAACCTCCGACAGCTTGGAGCAGGTCATCATTCTAAGCAAGGGCGCTCTGCGTGTTTCTGCCAGAGAGCTTAGAGAGGATGTGGAGGACACAAAAAAACGGCTTAAGGATAAATTTATCCAAAGCCGTCCTATAAAAAACAATATGCTGCTTAACAATCTCGACCAGAAAACAATCGAGCTGCTGGAAAAAATGCGTAGGGAACGCTAAAAAAGTTAGGAAACGGGGTAAAATAATGAACTTTACCGACACCTCTGATGATGGGCTGTTGAAGCTTGTTCATTCGGGAAGCTCTGCCGCCCAGGATTACATAATAGAAAAATACAAGCCCCTTGTCCGCATAAAGGCAAGGGCGTATTTTATTGCCGGGGCAGACTACGAGGACGTTATTCAGGAGGGCATGATTGGACTGTACAAGGCTATTCGTGACTTTAAGCCTGAAAAGGGTGTGCTTTTTTCTACTTTTGCTGAGGTATGCGTGGTGCGCCAGATTTTTGACGCAATAAAAGCATCCACCAGAAAAAAACACAGTCCCCTTAACTCCTACATTTCCCTAAGCAACCAGGAGGAGAACCCTGTTTTCTCCGAAAGTCAATCCTTAAATCCGCTGGAGCTAATTATCGGCATGGAGAACAAGGACTATATTGAGAAGCAGCTTCAAAAAAAACTTAGCACCTTTGAATATAAGATTTTGAATTATTATTTAGTGGGTAGCTCCTATGCAGAAATAGCCGCCGCTATTGGCAAGGACGAAAAAGCGGTAGAAAACGCACTGGGTAGGATTCGGAAGAAGGTTGAGAAGATGGTATTAAAGGCTTAGCAAAAATCTTTTTTGGTACTTTGTTTTTGCGTAGTCCAGTATTTTGGCGTAAAAAACTGGGTTGTAAGCCCCACCGACTACCCCCACCAGTGGTAGTCCTTGAATAAATTTAATAAGTAGAAGCTCATGGGATAATGCTGTGGCTGTAGCTTTCATTTGGCTGTCTAAGTCAAATTGAAAGCTTATTTTTTTATT
>CAYWBF010000130.1:5410-7241 GCA_964456085.1 uncultured Eubacteriales bacterium | reverse complement strand
CAAGCCCTGTACAGTCGGCGGTTAAGCCTGTTTTAACCCTTGCAGATACCCTAGGTGCAAGGTCACGTCCGATTGCTGTTGCGCCGAAAAGCATAAGCTCCGGCTTGTATTCCTCAACAATTTTGCTGATTACATATGTATATGGCTCTGTCATGTACGTGTCCAAGGATTCATGGTCAACCACAAGCACTCTGTTTGCGCCGTAGCGTGAAAGCCTTTTCGCCATTTCATCACACTGATGCCCCAACAAAACAGCTGTTACAGTAGTGTCAAGGTTCTTGGCAAGCTCCAACCCCTTACCAATCAACTCCAAGGACACGCCGGAGATTTTCTTATCCTCCTGCTGTGCAAATATAAAAACGCCTTTATAGTCCTTTATGCTCATTTTTCAACTTACCCTCCTAAATTGTTATTCCCTCATCTTATAAAATAAATTTCTCCTGTAGCTTGGTCAGCATAAATTCTGCCGATTGGTCAGGGTCTAGCTTAACAACTGTTCCGGCTGCCTTGGCTTGCTTTGTAAAGGATTTAACAACTCTGGTTGGGCTGCCCTTTAGTCCT
This sequence comes from uncultured Eubacteriales bacterium, assembly GCA_964456085.1. Taxonomy (GTDB): domain Bacteria; phylum Bacillota; class Clostridia; order Lachnospirales; family CAYWBF01; genus CAYWBF01. The sequence continues at coordinate 6,680 of CAYWBF010000130.1, read as the reverse complement.
ATGTTAGACTTATCCACACGAAGGTTTTCCAAAGTCCATAGAGTAACCTTTTTCTCCCTGTATGCCTCAAATATACCCTTTGGTGTCATGTAGCGGGGAGGGTTAAGCTCCGCAAGGGCTGTTATTAGGCATGGGAATTTTGCCTTGATTAGATGATGTCTGTCCTCGTACTGGCGTTTTACTACTATGTGGTCGCCCTCTACTTTTATTTCCTCGGCATAGCTAATGTTTGGAATACCCAAGTGCTCCGCAATCTGCGGTCCAACCTGTGCGGTGTCCCCGTCAATAGCCTGTCTGCCGGTAATTATTAGGTCAAACTCCAAATTATTTAGAGCTGCGGCAAGTGTGGAGGAGGTTGCCCATGTGTCAGCACCGCCAAAAGCTCTGTCCGACACAAGAATAGCCTCATCTGCACCCATAGCAAGTGCTTCCTTCAAAGCAAGGTCTGCCTGTGCAGGCCCCATAGTAACAACCGTTACCTTTGCTCCGTTTTCGTCCTTTATTCTTAAAGCGGCTTCAAGGCCTGCTTTGTCATCGGGATTAATTATACTTGGAACGCCTTCACGCATTAAGGTTCCTGTTACCGGGTCAAGCTTAACCTCGTTTGTGTTAGGAACCTGCTTAATACATACAACTATATTCATTTTGCCCCTCCTTACAGACTTGCAGCGATAACCATTTTTTGTACCTCGCTGGTGCCTTCGTATATTTCGGTGATTTTTGCATCTCTCATCATACGCTCAACGGGATAATCCCTAGTGTAGCCGTAACCGCCAAACAACTGCACGCATTTTGTAGTAACCTCCATAGCAGTCTCCGCAGCGAAAAGCTTAGCCATAGCAGAGCTATCAGAAAATTTCTTCTCAGTATCTTTAGCAACAGCCGCCTTATAAACCAAAAGTCTAGCCGCCTCAATCTTTGCCTTCATGTCAGCAAGCTGAAACTGTGTATTTTGGAAGGAGAAGATTGACTTGCCAAACTGCTTGCGCTCTTTAACATACTTAACTGTTTCATCAAAAGCACCTTGGGCAATACCTAAGGCTTGGGAAGCAATACCAATACGTCCTCCGTCAAGAGTACCCATAGCTATAGAAAATCCCTTTCCGGCAGCACCAAGAAGATTTTCCTTTGGAACCTTACAGTTCTCAAAAACAAGCTCACAGGTAGAAGAACCACGGATACCCATTTTCTTTTCCTTAACCCCAACCTTAAAGCCTTCAAAATCCTTCTCCACAATAAAAGCAGAGATACCTCTTGTACCCTTGCTCTT
>CAYWBF010000130.1:0-5310 GCA_964456085.1 uncultured Eubacteriales bacterium | reverse complement strand
GGGTCTGTTCCCAAAGAAACATGAGCAGACACAATAACACCTGTTGTAGCGCAAACTCTCGAAAGCTCCTCAACAGCCATAGCATATGTCAATGTATCACAGCCCTGGCCGCCAACCTCCTTAGAAAATGGTATAGACAAAAACCCAACCTTCTTAAGCTTCTCTACCGTTTCCACAGGAAAACGCTCTGTCTCGTCTACCTCCGCCGCAAGCGGCTTTACCTCTGTCTCTGCAAAGTCACGAAATAGCTGTCTTGCCATTTCATGCTCGGGACTTAATTTGAAATTCATTTATGGAAATCCTCCTTATTAAAAAATTATGAGGCAGGTATTAAATGTCGGAATAAGCCAAGTTATTTCCGAATATTTAATATGCGCCCAAAAATGTGAGCCCGACAAAATCACAAAAAACGCAATTTTGCCGAACTCACCATAAATTAGGTCAAATCCTAATATGCTATTTATTGACTAGAATATGTACTATTAAGCCTTTGGAGGCATTATAGTTGCAGCGCCGTCAAGAACCACAGTACCATCTTGATTGGTACAAACGGTTGAAAGTGTAACTCTGTTCTTTTCCTCTACAATTTCTGTAACAGTACAGGTCGCCTTAATAGTATCACCGAAATAAACAGGGGCAGTAAATTTAAGCTCTTGCTTTAAGTAAATAGAGCCAGGCCCGGGAAGCTGCATTCCAAGTACAGCTGATACAAAACCAGCAGTAAGCATACCATGAGCAATTCTTTCTTTGAACCTTGTTTCAGCCGCTGCTCTTGCATTAAGATGTGCAGGGTTTAAATCTCCAGTGATGCCAGCATAAAGATACACGTCGCTCTCTGTAACGGTTTTTTCGAAGCTTGCGCAATCCCCAACCTTTAATTCTGCAATAGTTTTTCCTTTCATTTGTTTCTCCCTTCAAATATATATTTATGGGTTGATAAACAACACCATTAACTAACAAATTCAAAAAACGCCTTTAAGAACTGCTCCTAATTCTCAATAAAAGGTGAGTGCCCTGCGTTTTCAATAACAACCCCTTTATAGCAGCCTCCATTTTTTGCATGTGCATCAAGAACATATCTCATCTGGGAAACCATTGGCTGTGGTGGAAATATATCCTCACCCGGATAGCCAGGTATAAAACCCAGCGTTCCTAAATATCCCATGTCAAAAAATGAGGTGTCACTCACAATTTGATCGCTGTCTACACGTACCCATAGAACAGGGGGTTTCTCCTTAACTGCTGCAAACCCTCCAAGATTTAAGTAAATAGGAGCCATGGCATTGTTAATGCCCTTTGTACCGGGAGCAACGTTAGGCCAGTTTTTTACCGTTGTAAAATCCCCGGGGTAAAAATCCTCTCCTACTCTAGTGGAAATCATGCCCTGTACAAATTCCTCCTCAAGCTCAGGCGAAACCTTAAAGGGCGGCTTAAAATAAAAATTGTTCATTACATTTCTAGGGCTGTTGGCTGTAGTGTCCTTTTCCAAAATAAGTCGTTTGAAATCAGGATTTACAGTGCCGCCACCGCAAATCATAAATATCACCCTACCTTATGAATTGCTAGGAAATAAACCCTTTTCTAAAATTCTTACGATTTCCTCGGCAATGCCTTCAATATCTTTTGTTTCCTCAAAAAGTATATACCGAAGTCCAATAAAGTTTGAGATTCCCATGAGCATAAAGCTTAATACGTCTGGGTCACAGTCAATTATTTCTCCCTTTTCCTGCCCCTTAATAATGGAGCTTCTATACCTTTGCCCAAAGCTCATGTAATAGTCCACAAAAAGCGTTTTATCAATATACAGGGATTCCCAAATAATATTGTACATGTGCTTTTTCTCACGAATAATCTCCAAAAAACCTACAATACCCATTTTTTCTATTTCATATCTGGTTTTGCAGTCTTTTGTTTTATGTGCAATGTTTAGTCTTATGGTGTGGCTGTACTGCAATAGCAGGTATTTATAAAGTGAATATTTGTCGTTGAAGTAAATATATATTGTTCCCAGCCCAACGCCAGCTTCTCTAGATATATCACTAATCTTAGTGTTGTAATAGCCCATCTGACCAAACATTTTTTCAGAAGCTCTAATAATATTTGCAAGGGTAATCTCCCCTCGCTTTGTCTTTGGAGTTTTAACTATATCTTCCATAACTTTGGTTTACGAGTTCTAAGAACCTGCATAAATTCTCCCTCTGCGTCTTTTGGCTGATTTTATTAAATTTATATTTCTAAATGATTCCGCAGTTTTTTGCCTCAAATTTAAGCTGCTCACGGAACTTTGGGTGAGCAATGCAAGCTAATGCGTCAACACGCTCACTAATGGATGTACCACGAAGTGCGGCTACGCCATATTCTGTAACAACATAGTCCACATCGTTTCGGGAAAGGGAAACAGCAGCACCAGGCTTAAGCTGGGTTACAATTTTCGATATTTCTTCCCGTTCCCCTGTTTCCTTGTTCTTTACCATTGCCGTAGAGTACAGGGCAATAAAGGAGCGTCCGTTTTTAGAAATCTGCGCCCCAACTGCTGTATCGGCTTGCCCTCCCGTTCCACTGAAATGCCTTGAACCTATGCTTTCGGAGCAGCACTGCCCAGTTACGTCAACCTCAATAGTAGTATTAATGGAAACCTGATTGTCATTTTGCCCGATAATATATGGGTCATTAGTATAGCTACCTTCTAGTACAGAAACAAATGTGTTGTCGTCTACAAAGTCATAAAGCTCCTCTGTGCCTAAAATAAATGTAGAAATTATTTTCCCTGGATAAAAATTCTTCTTGGAGCAGTCTATTACGCCTTGCTTAGCAAGCTTTGCCATGCCCGAGGTAAGCATTTCTGTATGAACGCCCAGATGCTTTTTGTCTGCAAGGGCATCGGCTACGGCGTTTGGTATGCCGCCTATGCCAAGCTGAATACAGTCTCCGTCATTAATATAGTCTGCAATAAGCCGCCCAATAACTTTATCCTTGTCTGTTATTTCACCGTCGGGCAAAACAGGTGGCTTGTAGTTGGATTCAACAAAATAATCCACCTGCGATACATGAACCTGTACATCCCCAAAAGTTCTTGGCATATTAGGGTTAATCTCCAAAATGGATATGTCTGCGGCAGCAATGTACTCTTTTTCAAAGGTATTACTTAGGGATAGAGAAACAAAGCCATGCCTGTCGGGCATTGAAGCCGCTCCAACATATATATTTGGTTTGCGAGCCTTAAGCCTTTTGGACGCAGCCAAGTGTAGATGATTAGGTATAAAGGAAGCAACCCCAGCCGCTTGCCTTGCTCTTAAGGCTGCTGTATAAAACCACGAGGCCACTTTAAAATAGTCTTTATACTCGTCGTTATTGAAAAATTCAAAATTTGTCATGGGCAGGCAGTTTGTCACCATGATATTTTTTGCCCTTGGGGCTACTGTATGAAGCTGGCTTAAAAAATCATATGCTTGACTGGCGCCCAGTCCTGTAACTATATAATCATCGGACTGAACAAGCTCCAAGGCTTGAGAAACGGAAATTACCTTATCCTTGTATGTCATTTCGTTTCCTCTCTTTTTATATAAACGTCACTTATTATGAAAATATAAAAAAATAAAGCTTACCCTATATTTTCAATACCCATGAATATTGGAAAATTATGTAAACTTATATCTTGTTTATCTAAGGTCACTTGGAATGGCTATTTACAGAAATTCCGGTAAAAGAATTGCCGCATTATGGGCAATTCCTTTACCGCGTTGAAATATCTTTATTGTAGATATGACTATAGTCTCATACCGCCGTCTACCTGCAACACCTGGCCTGTAATATATGAGGATTCGCTGCTGGATAAGAAAAGCGCTGCGTTAGCAATTTCTATTGGTTCTCCAAGTCTGCCTAGCATTGTTAGCTTTGCAAAACCATCAAGCAGGTCTTGTGGAACGGTTTTTAAAATATCAGTCATTGTATATCCAGGAGCGATGGCATTTACACGAACATTTCCGTTTTTCATAGCAAACTCTTTAGCCCAGGTTTTGGTCAAGCCAATAACGCCAGCCTTAGTTGCAGCATAGTTTGCCTGTCCAATATTACCAAATACGCCTACAACGCTGGAAATATTTACAATAGAGCCGCCGCCGCTGCCCTGCATGTGAGGCCCAATATGTCTTGTTAGGTTAAAAACACCCTTTAGATTTACATCCAAAACCAAATTCCACTGTTCGTCTGTCATTTTGCGGGTTAAGCTGTCTTTAGTAATACCGGCATTGTTAATCAAGATGTCAATTTTTCCGTATTTTTCTACAACCTTCTTGAAGAACTCCTCACAGGCGACCGAATCGGTCACGTTAAGAATATATCCCTCTACGTTTTGGTCGCTGTAGGCTAGCTCAGTCATATCAGCTGCTATAACCTTTGCACCCTCCTCGGAAAATCGTCTTGCAATAGACTCTCCAATACCCTTTGCTCCTCCGGTAACGATAGCAACCTTGTCCTTAAGCCTCATTGTACTCATCCTTTCCTTTGATATATTATTTTTTAGTCCAGAAACGAAACCTGAATTACTATTCATGTTTTTTACAAAAATTTAGGGAAATATGAACTTTGGTTCATATTTCTTTTAAAAAAAAGCATTTATATTAAAAATATAAAATGCTGCTGGTAATTTGTGCACTATGTAGTAAAGCATACGATTTAAAAAATTTATGTTTATATACTATCACGACAAAAATCTTATGTCAATCCCTTTAAAAAATTATTTTTATGTCCCAAATTTTTACAGAAGCAAAAAAATTCATGTATTTTTCTAATGCTGACAGAAAAAATACATGAATTTTATAAATTTGATTTATTGTCTCTGCTTGGCCATATATGTGTTGGCTCACAGCTCATATTTATTAATAGGGAATCGCTGATTAATACTTATTTACAAAAATCCCGGATTAGCACTGCCGGAAATTTATCATTGAAAATCAGCGATTCCTTAGTTTTTATCTTGATACTTACATATTATTTGTGATTTCTATGCTCTAGCGATTCACTAGATTGCATTATGGGTGAAGCATGCAATAGCGCAGGTTGGGATTACTGCAATAGCGCCGAATGGATTGCCAACAAAATTGTTGTAACCGGCATTTGCTGAGCCATAAGGGCCGAAAGTAGTGCTGCAGGAGCTTCCCAATGGACATGCAGGAGCTTCTCCAACGTCACATAGCAAACGAAGTACGTTACAATCAACAGATAAAAGAACGCCTGTAAATCCCTGTCCGGAGCATCCTCCACTGGTTGTAAAAATAGTTACGGTTTGACCTATATAACGGCATAATCCTT
>CAYWBF010000129.1:0-7256 GCA_964456085.1 uncultured Eubacteriales bacterium | reverse complement strand
ACACGGTTCAAGTGGGTTTCTGAAAATGTATAGAGACACTTATTTCTGAACAATCATAAGGTTTTATAATCAAAATCCAACCTATACAGTGAGATTTTGATTATGAAGATTTAGATTAAGCAATTTTTGGTCTATCTTGCATTTTATTCAAATCTTGCTTTTTTAAATGAGAAGATGTTGCTTGGATAAAATACAACATCCTTTAAGCTTTTATCCATACCATAGAAAGCAGAGTTACTAAAGGTTGGAATGATTGGCATGTTTTCTGCGCCTATTTGTTGAATCTCCTTTGCCGCTTCGTTAATATCCTTTTCGTCCTTAGCTGCTACAGACTTTTCATAAAGCTCGTCACAGCGTGGGTTGTTGTAGAAGGCGATGTTTTGCATACCGAAGCTTTTGCTACTGTATACTTCAATTGCTGTAAGTGGGTCGCCTGTTACGTTGTTCCATGAGCCTTCAAGCATTTGGTACTCGCCCTTGGCCATACCCTCTAGGAATACGCCAAATTCTAGGTTTTTGATGCTCATTTCTACACCAATGGTTTTAAGAACAGCCTGGTATGCTTCCATAACAGGGTTTGCGCCGCCGTAAATCCATGCCTCGAAGGTAAGAGGCTTGCTTGCATTATAGCCCTCAGCCTCTAAAAGCTGGCGAGCCTTTTCTAAATCGTACTTTGGTACGTCTGGTGATGAATAGTAGCTGCCGAACATAGATGGAACCATAGAGTCGATTACTCTAGCGCCGCCCTTAACAGCAGCCAAGCTATCCTTATCTACAGCATAAGCCATAGCCAGACGGATATTTTTGTTGTCAAAAGGTGCTTTTGTGTTATTCATAGAAATGAAGCCTATGTTTGTTGTTTGGCTTTCGATGGCGTTGATTTTGTCGTTGCCCTTTGCACGTTCGTAGTCTAGGTAGTGGATTGTAGCAAACTGTGCTTCAGATGTTTCAAGGGAAATAAAGCGGCTTGCGTCCTCCTCGATGCCCTTAAAGGTGATTTCGTTTATAAAAGGCTTTTCAAATGGGTAATCCTTCCAAGCTGTTAAAACAAGCTTGTCGCCTGGCACGAAGCTTGTAGCTACATATGGGCCTGTGCCTATTGGCTTGTTGGCATAATCCTCGCCTACGCTTTCGCAGTACGCTTTGTTGTAAACGTGAGCTGCGCCCATTAAGGATTTGATTGTGGAGCTGTTTGGCTTAACAAGCTTAATAGTAACGTTTTTGTCTCCTGTAATCTCTGTTGAAGCAATGTTTTCCATAATAGATGCACGCTTTGGAACGTTTCTTAAACGCTCAATGGAGTAAACCACGTCATCAAGCTTAAGAGCTTCGCCGTTGTGGAATACGAAGCCGTCACCTATGGTAAGCTCCCATGTTAAATCATCAATCTGCTTCCATTCCTTAGCAACACCCGGTACGAAATTAAAATTTTCGTCTACTCCGATGATATAGTCGTAAATATGATTTGTCATAATTGTGGTGTTTGTAGCGTTTGCTACAGCCATGTCAAGTGTATTTCCTACGCTTTTAAGAGATACGAATAAGGTATCTCTGGAGGAAGCCGCTGGACTTTGTTGAGCTGGCTGCTGTGAAGGGGCTGATGCCTGTCCTCCTTGGGGTGCTGGTGCTGCCGCTTGGCTTGGCTGTGCTGAGGGCTGTGGTGTTGAGCTTTGACAGGCTGTTGCCCCCAAAGCTATACTTGCAGCCAAAAATAATGCTAAAAGCTTTTTCATAATTCTTTCCGCGCAAATAATTTGCGCTCTCCTTTCTTGATTTATATTATTTATTGGTAGGAAAAACTTTTATGAGTCTTGTCTTACCAAATAACTACTTCCAAACCTGCTTGAAAACTCGAAGCCAGTTTTCACCGATAATGGCGGCTATGTCCTTTTCGCTGTAACCTCTGGACATTAGGCCTTGGGTAATGTTACCGAAGCTGCGGTAATCCTTTAGGCCTTTAACGTACTCTGTTGATGGGCCGTCGCCTTTTTTAAAGCCCATTGTATGAGCTACCAGCTTTTTGAAAGCTATTGCCATCCATTTTGTTTGGGGCATGGGCCAGTCTGTGCCTATGCCTACATGGTCAACTCCTGTAAGCCGTACCACATGGTCAATGTGGTCAAGTAAGTGGTTTAAGGTAGTATCCTCTGGGTTTTCCGCTATAAACCATGGCATAGTAAAAATCCCAACAACGCCTCCTGTGTCTGCGATTGCCTTTATCTCCTCGTCGGACTTGCAGCGGTTGTGAAAGTATACGGCCTCTGCTCCTGTATGGGAAGCGATAACTGGGGCCTTGGAAAGCTTGCAGGCATCAAGAGTTGTTTGGCGCCCACAGTGGCCAGTATCTACAACTATTCCAAGATTGTTAAGTGTGTCTACGAATTTTGCGCCGAAGTTTGATATACCGGCATCGTTGCGCTCCATACAGCCGGCGCCTATGTAGTTATGATTGTTGTATGTAAGCTGAACCACTCTTAGACCGTAAGCGTATAGCTTTTCAATAAGACCTAAGTCCTTGCCGAAGCCAAGGGTTTCTTGGGTGGTTACTATACCTGCCTTTAAGCCGTTTTTGTGTGCGTATTCTATGTCCTCGGCTTTTTTAGCTTTAATAAGCCATGGCTTGTTGTCAAACTCTGTTTGAATGCTTATTAAGGAAGGTAATATGTCCTCATATGCTCCTGCGGAAATTTGCCTGTTGCCTGCGGTTATGCCGCTTTCGTACCAGCAGTCCTTGTAAAGTGCTTCCAAACGGCCTTTACCTTCTGAAAACCACTTGTGAATCAAGTCAGAGGCGTAGGAAACGGCTGCTATTTCGTTGTAGGGGTGTGCTTCCCGAGCCAGTGTTAACAGCTCATCCTCCAAATCCTCCGGAAGGGAGTAGGTTCCAATTGGGCCTTGAAAAAGCATATCAATAACAATGCTTTCCTTATGAAGTGCCTCTGCTCGCTCCTTTTGAGAGGCAGTAAGCCCAAAATCAAATGAATCCATTTTTATCACCTTTTCTATACTTATTTTGAAATCAGCTTATCCGCTACAAAATTTCCGGCGATTACGTCCTCTGCAGCCTGTCCTAGAGCCTTAAATAATGTAATATCCTCATGGGAGGTACGTCCTTTTACTGTACCTGCGAAAACGCTACCTATTTCTCCTATTATATGGCCTTCACTTATAGCGCCTTCTTTTAGGGCAAGAAGGTAATCTCCTGATTCTGCCAGAATTGCAGCCATGTTGTCTATGTATAGCTTGGTGGCGCTTACTAGCTCACCTGTCAGCTCTCGGCTGGAAGGAGTACATGCACCTACGGCGTTTATGTGAGTGCCGGGAGCAACATCGTTTCTGGTTAAAATTGGGGTTTTTGAAGGGGTTAGGGTGCATATTATTTGTGCATTTTTAGTAGCTTCGGAAACGGTGTCGCAAGGGTGAACCGAGATGCCAAGCTCTTTGCTTATTTCTGCGGCAAACTCTTGACTTGCTTCCTTTCTTAAATCCCAAACGTAAATGTCTTTAATAATACGAACCATTGCTATTGCTTGGGCGTGCTGTCTGCCTTGCAGTCCTGCGCCTAGTATGGCTAGACTGTTGGAGGTTCTATTGGCTAAAATATCCGTTACCGCTGCGCTTACTGCGGCAGTTCGTATAGCGGTAATTGCTTCGGCATCGATTATTGCCTTCAAACTGCCTGTTTTTGTTTCAAACAAAATAAGCTGACCTTGATGTGATGGTATGCCCAGCTTGTAATTTTCAGGAAAAACTGACAGAACCTTTACCCCGGCGATTTCATGGGAGGCAATATATGCAGGCATCATACCCAAAAGATTGGCTTTATCCATAGGCAGTACCGGGCGCACTATTTGCTTTGCGTCACCTGTAGAAAGAGCCATAAGCGCCTGCTTCATTAAGGTAATACAGCTTTCCATGTCCAAATGCTTTTCAACTTGTTCTTTACTAATGATAAGCATATTAACTCCTTTGAGGTTGGAAATGAGGATTAAAAAAATTAATCCTCATTTCTCTAAAGATTTTAAATAAGCTAGGGGGTTAGGGGGGAGTGCAGCTCCCATAAGGTTTTAATCCCCAGTTAAACTATCTAATTATAACAAACCGTACTATGTCTGTATATTGACTTTTAATTGTCCTTTATAATATTCTAATTATAAAGCATAAAATTGCAATAGACTAATAGAAAATAGCTTTTCCAAATTTGAGGAGGCTGTGAAAATGAGCTTTAGGCTGTGCGTAGTGGGACACAAGGAAACCATTAGCCTTGTAACTAAAATTGCAAGGGAGTATTTTTTGGACGTAGAGGTACAGGTTATTGAGTTTGGCAATGATATTAACGTAGATGCCGTTGCAGGTAGCATAAAGAGGACGATGGATTTTTGTGATGGTATTTTGTACTCCAGAAGATCACCATATTTTTTAATGTCGGCAGAGATTGCGTCTAAGGCGAAGATTTCACTTAATACTATAAGTAAAATATATGAGGCTTCCTTAAGGCGTGGCTCAAACCTATTTACTGCGGCGGAGCTTTCGGAGATTCTTGGTGTGACTACCCGGAGCGTAAATAGGATAATTGAGCGGCTTTGTTATAATAATTATGGGATTATTGCAGGGGAGTACATAATCAACCAGAAGGGTAGGCCTAGTAGAGTGATTCAGATTTTGATGTAGATTTTGATTAAGGAACAAAATGTATTAGTGCCCGTTTATTTTATTATAGTAAAGGGGGTAATTATATGGCTAAAAAATATTTGTTAATAGCTGTTTTATTATTATTTGCAGTAGGACTTATAGGCTGTGGAGGTAGTTCGGTTGGTACAAAGCCGGCAGTATCAGAAGCGCCGGTTGGTATTCTAGCTTCTTCGCCTAAGCCCGAACAAACACCGGTACCTACACCAGAGCCAACAATTAAGCCAACACCTGAACAAACACCCAAAGAAACGGGTCTACTTGTTAGTGGTGTTACCAGTGAACCCAAGCTTGAGCAGACGGAAGGTATAAATCCGTATTTTGAAATATTTAGTCAGCTTTTTGAAGATGATAAGGCGCTTAATGAGGAGATAAAGTATATTGCCGTTGACCTTGACGAGGTGAAATCCGAGGACAATAGAGAGTTTTTATTGCTAATGCATGATTTTTGTGATAAAGAAGGGTATGTACTGCTGGAGAATAACTTTGAGGGTTTGAAGAAGGCTGGGTTAATTAAGGAGCTTTATTTTGAGGAAGGGATAATTATTTCCTTCCGTGATGAGAGTTTTTCTGAAAATAAGCTAGTTACGGAGGCATCAAAATGGCGCTCGGGTTTAGGAGCTATTGGGGCGCTGTATACTGTGGAAAAACGGGAGGATATTTGGGAAATTATTGAGGTGGGTAATTTTTGGATTAGTTAGAGGGATTCTGCCAGAATTTTAATAAAACAGACCTAAGGCAGCTCAAGTGGAATATGAAAAGGCTTTAAAATTCTGTGCTCAAGCATTAGATAATTCTAGACTAAAAGGTAAACCAAACTTTTCCAAATATAAACTTATTAGCACAAGCCTAACTTTCAAAACATTTTTCTAACATAAAAGACGCCTATTAAGCGTCTTGAAAAACATAAATAAACATGATATTCTTAAACAAGCATATCAAGGGCGGTTGCGTGCTGAACTCCTAAGGGGGTGAAGCACTATGTTATTATATGAAGCAATGTATTTAATACTATTTGCTATATACATATATGTGACATATAAAAACGCAAAAAAATAAGCCGCCCACACCAAGGTCGTGGCTTATTTTTTTAACATAAAATTTAATTTTGAGTTCAGCCATACCGCAAGCGATATGACAAAGAGAGTGTTACCAGCACTCTCTTTTTTACTGTATTCAAATTATACACCCAACATACAGTAATTTCAAGAATAAAATATCAGCCAATCATATATTTATGATAGCTTCAAATAGCCTATGCAATTCTACTACTATAATATAAACCCAGCTAAAAACAAAAGCGCAGCTTCGAGCAGGCTCTGGCTAAATTTAAGTGTATCCTTTGTATCAAGCCGCAAATTGTATATAGCTACCCATTTTATTGTATTGTAAAGCCTATTTTAATTCAACCTCAATGAAGGCTTATCCTTATAGCCGGCACAGTGTAATAGTAACACTGTTTAAGGTAAGAGATACTTGAGGGGAATTTTCCTAACACTATAAGGACTGGTCCGATAGGCTGATACAAAGAAAACCAATTAAATAATTTACTGGGTTAACCACAACCCAACTTTACAAATATAAAAGCTTAGAAAAATAAGCTTTCGTATTTCAAAGGAGTTTTGGCTTTTAGGCATTATTTTAATGCCTAAAAGCCTTTTTTTGTGCGCCGCGCATGGCTGATACCTAGGTGGTGGAAGCACACTATGGGGGTATGTGGTTACCAACCATTAGCAAGGGCAAGGGTGTACACCGTGAAGTGGAATCTGGAGGAAGCCTAAGGCAAAGTTCTACCATTTCTACTGTGGAAGTTACTTTGGGAATTTACTTTTATTGTCTAAATGAGTTTTTTGTTCAAAATGTATGTACATATATACACAAACAGAGTATAATTAAACAAATTGTTCAAAAAAATTAACTACCAATTGACTATGATTTACCTAAAATTACTAAAAGTACACTTGTAAATTAGCTCAAATAAGCTATGAGAGGGTGATTGTAAGCTACAACATGAATCTCTAAGAAAAGCGTATTGTATATAATTATGAAAGGTGTGTTCAATGTTATGTTTCATTCTAAGCTTAAAAGGTTACTCGCTTTCATACTGACTTTTACAATTCTTACACAAAATATCGTTTTTAAACCTTCAACTGTTAGAGCAAACACTTTGACTGATTTACAAAAGGATTTATTATCAAATTTTGGAAATGTATTTGCAAAATCGTTAGAGAATCATTCAGAAGCCGAAACAGATAATGAGCTTTTGCCCGATGATTCTGATTCTGATTCAGAATCAGATGCCGATAAAGAAAATGATGAAGAAATCTATGATGAAAACTCCGAACTTAAACCTAATGATGATTTATTTACAGAAGATGGAAAGGTTTTGTTTTCAGATTTTATAGAATTTGGGGGAAATGCTGTAATTATAAGAATAACAGCTGATGACCCTTCTAAACCAATTATATTGCAAGGTTCCGATGTTGAAGAGGTCATGTCTCAAAGGGCAATGCAGCCCAGCCCATATGCAGCCTATTCATTAACCCCTGCAAGCGCTACGGTCAATG
>CAYWBF010000128.1:0-7264 GCA_964456085.1 uncultured Eubacteriales bacterium | reverse complement strand
CATGGTAGTACCACTTGAAGGTGGTAACTATTCAGTTGAAAAAATACGTCTGTCGCCACTATCTTTAAATATAGACAGCACATTGGAAGTAGCAGGAACCCCAGAGAATTGGGCGTCATTGCCAATAAGTATTATACAAAAAGATGGAACTGTTATAGACAGTTTTTACGAAAACACCTCAAGTGCCAGTAACCAGGATTTGCCTGAAGGATTTATTTCCATTAAGAAGAATATCATTTTCTCTAGGCCTATTGACCCAGATTCTGTTAGGTGCATTAATATAAACGGTGTAGAAATTGAATTGATAAACTAAAACTTAAAATAAGGGAGATTAAGTTATGAAAAAATTAGTAAAGCAATTGGTGAGCGTAGCTTGTATTACCACAGCATTAGCAACAACAGCATTTGCGGAAACAAAGGAAGCTATAAATCCTTTGACAAATCTATATCAACGGGTAGATGTTTCTGACGTTGATGGATTTAAAACGGCAAGTATAACAGATTTTAAATATTGGGGTAATAAATTGACAGATAAACAGGTGAAGCTTCTTGAAGGCATGAGCTATGATGTAAAAGGAATGGAGATCACAAAGGATAACGTCACCATCAAACCTATAAAGATAATTGGCGATAGAAATTTTGCCTATACCATATTTGAGGTTACAGCCAACAACGGACGGAAATTGGACGGCGGGGTTTATAACATTTTCTTAGACGAACTAGACTCAATGGGGTATCAAATCATTAAACCAGAAGCAACTCCTGCAAACGCAGTTAGAGGCGACGTCAACGTAGAAATCATGAAAGACGAAAACCCACAGGATAACAAGCTTTGGCTGTTAACAAAAACAGACATAACAGATTGGAGGGGAACAGCAGACGTCACAGAATATAATAAGGTAAATAACATGGGTAAGAACTTGTACTACAATATACCAAAGCTGGTAGAAATGTTTGGCTCCAAATCTGATTCAGAAGGTAAAAAGCTTATAACTCCTCCAGGGGATACAATTGCTGCCAACGGCTCAGTTGTAGCTAAAGGACCTTTTACGTTTTCCATTCCCATTAAATATGAGGACACAACAAAAAAATATACTTTTAATAAAAAAGTGAAAGAAAAACGCGGAAGCACGACTATTGAATACCGCATTGACACTGTAGAGATTTCTCCTATATCCATTGTTGTAAGAGGATTAAAGGAATCTGCATATAGGGAAATGCTTCCGCTATCTTTAAAGAAAAAAGATGGAACAGCCATTAAACTGAATGTGTTTGGAGGATATAGGGATGGCAATCTTAGAGCTACATGCTTATTTAATGAGCCGATTGATATAACTGAAATTCAAGCTGTAGTCATAGCCGATACAGAATTTGAGTTGAAATAAAATAGACTAAAAAACCCCCATCAGCTAAAAGAATTTTTTGGCTGATGGGGGTTTTAGAGTTTAACTTCATTTTCACATGAACGAAAGGTAATTTTAATATTAAATGGCTATAAATAAGGTGTAGCCTTTATTTGACGTAGTACGCCGTTCTTTTTTCCTTGGATTATCCAAAATAAATTTCCGCTAAGCATATATAAAAAACGTGGGATTTGAGGCTCAACAAATACATTGTCTCTACTGCATGAATTAGCACCATTGATGATACTACATAATTCATCAAAGGCATAAGCTATTTTGCTAGCAGGGCCTTTCGACAAATTCTTAGTTTTGGCAGAAAAAAAGCCGCCTGCACCTATAGCAATCGCATGCCCCCAATAAAAACCTACACGACTACAAAAATTTCTCAAGATTTCTATAGGGCCACTAATTTGATGGGATTCAAAATAACCACAATTACATACAGCAAATACTTTAGGAAGCGTCTGCGGCTTCAATTTTGCGGCTTCTTCCAACATTGTAAGCACTTTGGTTAATGGGGCAGGTAAGGAGTCCACATACAGCGGAAATACGATTAGCAGATAACCCTCAGATAAAATGTTTTCCAGAACACTATGTTCTTTTGTTAGTTCAATAGCTTGATATGTTTCCAGTGGATAGTTAAGCCTGTCTTTTATTTGGTTAATTATCATATTAGAAATACCATTATTTTTGGGACTTCCGTTTATAGCAACTATCTTTTTCACGCAAAACCCTCCTCTTTTAAGAAAGACTGTAAATTAGCTAATTCTTGCCGCAAACCAGATTCAGACTGCAAAATTATAGAGGTGTGTTTTTTAGAATGAAAATTAATTGCATTACGGTGAGTTAGCTTCGCAAATGTTGCTGCTTCAGCCTCAGTAGTATCACCATACCCAAAGGATATAAGCTTAAATGTATGGCTATAGCGTTTTACATGATGCATTTCTCCATCGATTAATTCAAAGTAGGGGAGTACGTTTTGAATAATACGGTCAATCATTGCCTTAATATCTGGGCTGTAACCTCCGTATGTCACCCTTGAGAGCAATATCACGGCATCGCTAAGAGCGACCTCACGGGCAGTATCATTTGCACAATCCTTCTTAATAACGCAACGGCCAGGGGTTTTCACCCAACAACCAAAGCAGCCCATACAAGGATTAATTTCATCAAAGTTAAGATGAATCAATTTCACTTCCCAGCCCAAGTCTTGTACAGCATCAGTAATTTCCCGTTGAAGGTCAATCCCGTTATAATATGTGCTTTGTTGGTCGCACAGCATAAGCAATTTCATTTCCCTAACTCCTTTTCAAGTTTCTCTATACATTTAGCAGCCCATTCGGCTATTAATTTTCCTTGGACAATGCCAAGTTCGAGGGTCATATGCCAGTATGGTAATCTACTTTTTCCTTCTGGTATGACATCAGCATAAAACATTGTTTTCTCTTTCACCTTAGTTTGCAACATCTCTGTTTCCCTTAAAGTAACTTCCCTATATTCTTTAAGTAAAGCTATAGTATTTTCTGTTGCAGTTTCCTGCCCAAAAAAGATTCGCATAATTGCAGCGTGGTGGCTGCTTTCTGGGACAATACGAAAATCCTTAAGCCATCTCTGAAATTCTTCTGTTCCATTGGTAGTAATGGAATAAATCTTTTTGTTAGGTTTGCCCTCCTGAATTACATTTTTTGATGTAACCCAGCCACAGTCCTCCATGCGTTTTAGCTCCCTGTAAATTTGGCTGACTGGAGCATTCCAAAAATAGTTTAAGGAATCCTCAAATTTCTTAGCAAGGTCATAGCCGGTACTGTCCTCATATGTAAGCAGACCGAGTAACCCATGTTGTAATGACATTATATTCACCTCGTTTTATATTGAACTAGTATAATATATACCTAGTGTTGTGTCAACGGTAAAAATTGAGTTATTCGACTGCTACATAAAAAAAGGAACGAAGATGTAAAATCCGTTCCTTTGCATAACTTTGGAATTAATATATCCGGATATGACAATAAGATGTATAATGAGTTAGAATTGGCTAGAGAACGACGTATTGTTTTAGGGAAATAAAAGAAAGTCCGGCATATATGAAGAACAAAATAATATTATTTATAGCACTTATGGCGATTTCTATGTTTTTGTTTGTTGTTCAATCTATGCTGAATACAAATCAAATTAATGAGAGTACAACAGATGCTGAACTGAAATCATACATTTCGTTATCTTATGTGGACGAATATTCTGAAACAACAAATGAAAAGGATAATGGGCGAATTTATAATATCTTTCTTGATTTTCCATACTTTAACATACCATTTGCTGATTATGAAATCTTTGAAATATACAAGGACGCTTATAATAAGATTGATTTTCAAGGTGACTTTAAAAGAGGGGACACAATAGTTTATGACTATTACAAAAAAAGATATAATCAATTGCTTAATAACGAAAGGTATTTTACTAACCCAAAAACTGGTAAGAAATTTTTTCTAACTGAATATGAAGGAATAAAAGTATATAGCGACAAGGGCACATATGATTTAAACAATTATACTTATTATTTTTTTGATATGGATGAGGATAATACACCTGAGTTGGGAATTGAAAATGGTTTTGTTTATATCTTTAAATATATTCCTTATTCAGATGAGTTTATTTTATGGTACGCTTTAAACCCTAATTATCAACTAATTGGAAGCAAAAAAATAATATGGATTCAATTAGGTACTGGCATGGGACTTGCATTTTATAAGCTGGATGAAAATGGCGAAGAAGAATGCAGTATATTTTGCTATTCAACAAGTAAACACAATGAAACAACTGGAGAAGTAGAAGATGTGTACATTGTGGGTTTACCAAGGTATGCACAACAAAACATAGGCGTACCCATATCAGAAGGAATAGGGAAAGAAGCTTATAGAGATAGTTATGGAACTCGCTACTTTAGGGTTACAGGAAAACAATATGACGAATTAACTAAAGATTTTTGGGAATCTAGTAAATTGGCAGAAGAAAGCATTAAAGAAATAGCTTTTACCTATGCAAAGCTTTTTGCAGATTTTAATATAGGATAGTAGATTCACAAGAATTCTATGTTGCGCCTTTGATTGTATCCCAAACTGTAATAATTGATTATGAACAAAGGCTACTAAATGCAGCAGTTTTGCTGGATTCAGTAGCCTTTTCCATTTTATCAATATTATCTATTAAAATGTAAGTTCGATGAAATCCCAAATAAATATCTCAATATACCAATTCTTTTACAAACTTCATATGTAGCCACAGTTAATATAAAGCTAACGACCATTATTAAAACATATTGAGCATAAGCACCCACATTAAATTGAATGATATAATATCCAACAGCAACGATAACTGACTGGTGAAATATATAAATAGCAAAGGAAGCTGAGGTGAAATAAGCTGTAAGACTGTTGCGGAAGTTTAAGAATCGTTTTCCTAAGCCTAAAATGGCTAATATAGTAACCCAGCCACATAAATATTTTAAAATAATCCACAATACCTCAGATTCAGAAAATGCATTAAATTTTAGAATGGCTAGGTTAAGCAAAGCTGCTACAAAAAACACATACCACCTGGTTTTTTCTAATTTTAATTCTACTTCCTCCATAGTTAGAACAAAATATCCAAGAAAAAACCAGCCTAAATTTTCTCCTATGCTTTTACCGCTTATATTAATGACAGGATATAATATTAAAGGAAGAATAAATAGTGCAGGCAAAAACAAAACAGGTACATTTTTTATTGGAAGTGAGTTTTTTAACTTATTTATTATATCTATAAATGGCAAGGCGACAGCAGAAATCAGAAAAAGATAAAATATGAACCACAAATGAGTAGGGCTAAAGCCACCATAATATCCGCTTAAATCCGTTTCCTTTGTGAAAAATAATATATATTGTGCGAAATACCCACCTGTAAAGTTGTTGTGAAGCCTTTCAGCATAGTAGGTTTGTATAGGAACCACTAAAAGTATGCCAGCGACTAAAGGTATAAAAAGCTTTGAAAACCTTTCTTTTAGATATTGTGCCTTTGTTCGCTTTTGTAAAGCATAGTAGGTGCTTGCTCCGGCTAAAACAAATAACAGCGGCATAAACCATGGGTTGCATAGTGTTATAATCCAATTAAAGACAGGGGTTGTGTTTCCTTTAACATAAAAGATTTCATATGTATCAAAAATCCTTGCAACATGATAAGGAAACAGTAACAGTATTGCCAACCACCTAATGTTATCAATAAAATATTTTCTCACATAACCACTCCTTTGTTATATTAGTGTGAGTTCCACAAAATTACAAAAACCAAAATTTTGTGGAACTCACGTTGTCTTAGTAAGGATCCAATATAACATCATAGAAATAATATTTCATTGATAAATATCAATTGCTTTAAATTAAACTACCTCTAATCCTGCTAAGGGTTTCCGGAGTCATGCCCAAATATGAGGCAATATACCGTTGTTGTATAATTTTATCCCAGAGAGGGTGCTTGTTTCTAAAATTAATATACCTTGCTTTTGCATCATAAAACAATAAATCAGACTCTCTGCATTCCTTTTGCAAATAATCCGCCTCTGCTGATTTACGGAATAAGCGCTCCCAGCATAAATTATTATTCCCAATATCATAGATTTTTTTATATTCGATACTTATTACCTCAGAATCTTCCAGCGCTTGAATATTTAATTTAGAAGGAGCATCTAATAATATGGCTGCATAAGAACTCATAAAATCGTCCGTACCCTTAAAATTCTTTGTATACTCTTTTCCCCACATATCAATATAAAATAATCTGAATAGGCCATGGACTACATAGTAATTATATTTAGCATAATCTCCTGCCTTAAGCAAAAATTCATTTTTTTCATATTTGATAACTGTTGCATAAGGCAAAAGCTTTTCTAGCTCTTCTGTTGGAAAGCTCATTCCCGTCAATTTTTCTAGCTTTAACCTTATCTTTTCAAAATGTTCTTTCATGGAGCACTCCTTTTTTAATTATACCTGTAAAAGTTTAGGGTCTATTTAATGACTTATGTGTTTAGAAGGTAGAATATGACCAAACGGTAACTGCTTACTGCTAGATTTATTTTGAAACCCATTAACAAGTGAGATAAAAAAAATACTCTCCCAACTCCTGCTGCTGTAAGCTTCTTCCATACTTTTGCATTTCGTTTTGCATGGCATGTATTATATGTGCCATGCTTATTTTTTTGTTTTCGTATGCTGCCAAAAAGCCAGCGCTAACTGCAATATTTTTAATGCTGCTCCCCGATAACTGAAACCTGTTTGCCAAAAAGCCAAAGTTAACATTTTGCTCCAAAGGCGCAGTTTGAGGGAAAACACTTTTCCATATAGATAGTCGTTGTTCTTCATTAGGCAGGGGAAGCTCAATTATATGTTGTATCCTTCTTTTAAATGCAGGCTCGAGGTTTTGAAAAAGATTTAAGGCGAGTATAATAATGCCGGAATATTCTTCGATTTTTTGTAAAAGGAAAGCTGTATCGGCATTGGCATGGCGATCATGGGAGTCCTTTACCTCTGTGCGTTTGCTAAAAAGGGAATCTGCTTCGTCAAAGAATATAATACCATTGCTTTTTGCGGCCTCGTTAAAAATCCAGTTTATGTTCTTTTGGGTTTCGCCTATATATTTAGAAACAACGCTTGATAAATCAACTTTGTAAAGGTTTAGCCTAAGCTCGTTGGCAATAACCTGTGCCGACATGGTTTTGCCCGTTCCAGGAGGGCCGTAAAGCATTATAGATATTCCCTTGCCGAGGCTGGTTTTTTTATCAATACCCCAAACCTCATATACCTTATGCTTTAGCTTTAATTGGCTGCATATAC
>CAYWBF010000127.1:6123-7267 GCA_964456085.1 uncultured Eubacteriales bacterium | reverse complement strand
CATTAAATATACCAGAACAGTTAAAAAAATGCAAAAACTATTTATCCATACAGAGAATTTATGCATTAGCTTGTCAATGGGTTACAGATAAATAAAAAAATAACCGGCAAGCTTTTCTAAGAAGAGAAACTTGCCGGCTAAAAAACCATATTTATGACATAGTGAACGTGGTCGTATAATTTGGTACATCTTGATCAGTAAAGTCTTTGATTATATCTCTGAATTTGTCGGGGTGTTTGGTTTTTGAGATGTATTCCACCTTAATGGTAGCGCCTGGAGATACAGGCTCATGGAGATAAATCCTAAAGCCCTTGCCGTAATATTCGTCGTCATAACGGAATTCATACTTGTGCTCAGGCACTTTGGTACCGTTAACGTAGATGTTAAACAGACATTTTTGAATATTCAAATAGCCTGTTCCTACAGGATTTGAAAATTTAACCTCAAGGTGGTTGGAGTCTATAGCAGAAATGCTGGAAATAACAGTTGGCAGTGTACCAATAGAAACTGTAGAAACCATACCCTCTGGTATTGGCTTAAATGCAGCGTCTGTAAAGTTGTTAGCCTTAAATCCCCAAACTACTGGTATATCTGCAGGTATAGGTGTAGAGAAGGTAAATCTTATTGAGTCAATTAAATATTGGCTGGAGTATCCCGATGTGCTAATTAAGGTAACAGCGCCCTTTGGTATTTCTTCGCCGCTCCAGTTATTTTTCTTAAACACAATACTGTCAATAAAGTCTGTTACCGTATAATCAATGGTGTTTACTAAGTTATTATTGTTGAAGCTTATGTAAATCGTTGTACTATTACCGGATACAGCAGCGTTAGCCACCCATGGATTATGTGGATTTGTGGAGGCGAAGCTTTCGGTAGGGAATACATAAGGCGAAAAGTTGCCAATTTTCTTGCCTAGATGATTTGTGAGTGCTGCACCGCCTGTAGTTGGAACTTTGTATTGAAGATAAGGTGAATTGGAGGAAATTGGCTGTGCAAAGGTAAGTATTATAGATTGCTGCCAAAATGTATTGTCGGTATAAACCTTGCTCTTTTCTTGGTATGTAACGGAAGAAGGAGACACTCCGTCTACAACAAAGGCAGAAGCTGGTGGCTGTTTGGTAAAATCAAGCTTTGTTCCGCTGAT
>CAYWBF010000127.1:0-6113 GCA_964456085.1 uncultured Eubacteriales bacterium | reverse complement strand
GATGTTGTTGCCTGGGTATTGATAATAGTAATTGCCTATTACAACTGTATATTTGTCGTAGCTCATAAAGGCGTCATAGTTATTTAGATATGTATATTCTGAGGTTGGGTCATCTGGGTTTTCAGTTGAGAAGACTCTTCTCTCAAGATGTTTTATGCCGCCCACAATATTTGTATGGGTTTTGGCTACAAGGGAGTAGCTGCCGTAGCCCATGTATGGTGAGTAGTTTGACTCTGATATACTCTTAGTTGCAGAGCTGGTCACATTTTCCAAGTAATAGTGGTTTCCGCTATATAAGTTTGAATCATGCCCATGGAAAATCTGCTCTGTTGTAACAGCTTCAAATTCGTATATATTTATTCCTAGTACATCGGCAGAGGTTGAAGCCATTTTTGCAATCAAATCAAACTGAATTGGATGATTGTCTATGGTACTTCTAGTTTTGGCAATAATTATGGGGTAATTATCAGCGAACAACGTATCATTATCTTTATTAACCCGGACGCTGATGTAGTCCATACGGCTTGTTGCAGTGTCTGTAACCTTAATAAAGGTAAAGCCGCTGGCAACACCGGTAACAACTGCGGCTGTTCCATTTCCTGTAACAGTTGCAACAGATGGCTCTGTGCTTTCCCATATTAATGTGCCTGTGGAGGACATAGCCTTAAGCTTAAGCTGCTCCCCAATATCAACGCTTCCTGCAAGAATATCCTCGTCGTAGATTGTGAAAATTGTTAAGGCAGAGACAGTGTTGATTGAAGTAACTGTTACTGCGAAGGTAACGGGCACTTCTGTGGAAAGCTGACCGTCGCTGGCGCTAACGGTAATATCTATAACCCCACCAGCAGTCGTAGGAATAAAGGTAAGTGTGTAGCCGGATATACTAGCCCCAGCTACATTTGTTACAAGTGAGTAGCGTAGAGACTCCTTAGGGGTTTCGTTATCGTTAAAATAGCTTCTTAAGTCTATAGTCTTTGGTATGCCTTGGTTTGTTGAGGTGTTATATTGGGCAGTTAAGGCTACCGTACCTGTGGTGGTCGCATATGGAGGAGTGTTTTCCATGCTTTTCAGCCTAACCTCTAAATTCAGCGGCAAGTTGCTGTCATTTTTTATACCGGCAGGAAGGATAATAGTGCCTGTTACTGTGATTTCCTGCTGAGTGCCAAGCACCGGATTGTACTGACTTAAAGCTGATGTATCCCAGGAGATGGAAGCAGTAGCCGTAGCGGTGGCGGCTCTGGTGTAAGGCGTATAGCTAATTACAACCTGCCTTGGCAAATATGCCTCTAAAGCAGCAGCGGTGATTCCGGCTGGAAAGCTTACCAGTGCTGGAGGCTCAAAACCTGCAAAGCTGCCCAATATTGTGCCGTCGATTATTTCTACGTTAAATTGCACCGTTTTTCCTAGGAAGCTAAGAGTTACTGTTTTAACGCCTAAGGAGCTGCTGTCAAAGCCGGAGAATATTTCGTTAGTAAAGCTTGTAAAGATCTCCTCTGTTAAATCATTGTAAACAACCTTTACTTCTGTTCCTGCATGGTTAAATGATTGACCTACAGTATAAAACAACTTAGTTGGCTTATTTACAAGTAGCATATTGTTTACGGCTTTGGTTACACGCAGATTTAGTGTTACCTTTAGATTGCTTGTATTGGTAATTTCGCTGGTAGTGACAGGGGTCCCTGTGATTGTATATTCGCCGGGAACTAGCGGAGTTGGAAGTGCTTCCCACCGTATACTTACGGCTGATAGGGAGTCATTGCTTAAATTAACATTTATTTTGGTAGGCAGAGATATATTGGAGCCTTCAGGGATAATTACTGAAACAGACGGAATATCTCTTATGTTATATACATTTTGTTGAATAGCTGGATAGAAGTTGCCTGAACCGTTGCTGTTAGAAGATGTAGGTGTGGTTGATGAAGCTACTGATACTCCTCTTGCTGTAAGCTCCTTTTGAATATCTGCCCTTGAAATAGGAAGTCTTACTTCCGGGCGCACTTCCAAAAGTGAGGTAAGCTCAAAGGGATTAAGCTGGGTAGGGGAGGTAATTGCACCGTCTTCAAGGCTTTCGATGCCGTTAATGGAGTGAATTTTTAAGGATTCTCCTGCACGCACAATCTTAACTGTTTGAATTCCGCCAACTGGAGTTGTTACATATACCTGGCTTTCATAAACCTTTAGGATTGTTTGCATTAAGCTGGAGGACTGGCGCTCTATCGCTACTGAGAATACGGTTCCTCGAAGTGCTAGTGAAGCGTTTGTTACGTTAACCTTGAATTCTTCTCCGGACTCTGTGGGTATATCGTTAAAAATTTCTCCGCTAATTAATGTAATTGCTGTCACTGGACCTTTGGAGTCCTTTTTTAGATTGGTTAGCTTGACGGAGGTGTTTTGATCCATTTTTATGACCTTGGTGTCGTCCAGTATAATATAGCAGCTTCCGCCTGTATCGGTGGAAACCACATAGCCCTCTTGAAGGGCCATTTTATTGTAGGCCTTAACAGATTTCTTGCCGTCGCCTTTGGTGACGGTTACTTCTCCTGTAAATTTGAATATTGCAGCCTTGCGACCTGTAGCCACTTGATTGGCAAAGACTGTAACATTCGTGAAGCTCAGGAGAAGAATAAAAGCAATCAATAAGGAGAAAAGCTTTTTCATCAATAACACCTCCTATTTAATATTAATGGTTTTTATAAGACAGTTGATGCTGTCAACTACATAAAGCGTTCCTTTATAAAGCTTAACGTCGGTAGGTGTATTGAATTGAGCCTTTGAGCCTACGCCGTAAGCGCTGCCAACGCTTCCGTCTCCTGCAACAGTAGAAACATTGCCGTTGCTAAGCAGCCTTACAGCACTGTTTTCTGTGTCTGCAATAAAAACAACACCGTTTTCAACCCATATTCCGGTGGGGAAGTTAAAAAGCGCATGGGCGGCAGAGCCGTCATAATAACCACCAATTATGTAGCCGAAGGCTTCGTCCTTTAAGGTTCCGTTACCGGCTATGGTGGTTACTCTGTCATTTTCGATTTTTCGTATGCGTTGGTTTCCTGTATCAGCAACATAAATAACGCCGTTCTCAACGGCAATACCCATAGGCTCGTTAAATTGTGATGAGGAAGTGGAGCCGTCTAAATAACCCTTTGTGCCTGTGCCATAGGAGGTGACTAATTTTCCGGCTAAGTCAAACTTTTTTATTAAGTTGTTGCCTGTATCGCAAACGTATATGTACTCATTGTCGCAAGCAAGACCAGTAGGAGAAGCAAGTCCCTCTGCAAAGGTTGAAAGACCACCCTTGGAGAGCCGCTTAATTTCGTTACTGCCGGTATTAGAAATGTACAAGTCACCATCTTTGGAATAGACGGCGTATTGAGGATTATTCAAGGTACCTCTGTTGCTTTTTATTTTTTTACCGAAATCGGATAGGCTGGGGGAAGTACCGGCAATTGTAGTTACCTTTGAATCAGCGATGAGCCTTACAAGGTTGTTGCCGGCATCAACCACCGCAGCTTGTCCTTCATTATTAAAGGCAATAGAGGAAGGGTAGGCAAAGGTTGATGATTTCGCAGCGCCGTTTATATATCCTATGCGCCCCATACCAGCGAAGTTTTTAACTTCTCCGCTCAAAAGCAGTTGTCTTTCCGCCAGGTTAAAAATAATCTGTGCGATTTCCAATAGACTAACGTTATCCATTGGCCGCCAAATCCTACCGTCTCCAACCATAATTTTGTACTCGTAGCAGGCGCTTACAGCTCCCACTGCCCAGGTTGGAATACTGTTAAAATCCTCAACCTCAATAGTCTTGGTGCTTTTAAGAGATAGCACCCTTGAAATAATTGCAGCAAGCTCTGCTCTAGTTACGTTGCTTTTAGGATTTGCCAAAAGTCCATCTTGGGAGCTTGCGCCGGAAAGATAACCGCTGGCATATGCTATGCTCATCTTGTCTAAAAAATCGTCGGCTATACTTGAGGTGTCGCTAAAAGGTAGTTTTTCTGCAGTTTTTGTAGCGTTAGTTGCTGTAACTACTATGGAAAAAAGCTGCTCTCTCGTTGCAGGTTGGGTTACGTCTGCAGCAGTTACATTGTCATTTAAGATTTTCGCAAAATAGCCTCTTTCAATGCAAAACCTTAATGCTTCTTTACCGTAGGGTATGCCATCGTCGATAACAGGTGCGGCAAACACAGTGATAGCAAAGGTCACGGAACAAACGAACGTTGTAAAAAAAGATATTGCTCTTTTCATTTTTGAATCACTCCTTTTCTTTACAAATTAGTTTAATTTTACCTTGTGCCATACAATTTGTAAAGAAAGATTCAAAAGAATTCAGTATTTTTTATTATATTTCACATGCTAGTTGCTTTTCTTCAGTAATTTAATAAAATCAGTTTAAAATATGCATATTTATGAAATCATATGTAATTGGCTATAGGCAATGTAGAGGGATTTTTAATGTTTTTCATTATTGTGCATAAAAAAAGCATAGCCTTTTGATAGCTATGCTTATCCTCGAATTTGACTATTTCTTTTCAATGTATGGCAGTTCCTTATCAGAATACCCGGGAATTTTTTTGATACTGTATACCTGTAGCTTGTTTGCTTTTCCCTTTAGGGGGATGGCTCCTAGGTCGTATACCTCTATTCTGTCCTTTAGGGCGTCATACACAGTCTCACTTAGAATTACCTGCCCTTTGTTTGCATTGCTTTCAAGCCTTGCCGTTGTGTTAACAGTATCGCCTATGGCGGTGTAGTCCATACGGAAGTCGCAACCTATATTACCTACTACCGCTTCGCCGCAGTTTACACCAATGCCAAAGGATATTGACTTGCCATAGTCCCTTAAGATTTCTTCGTTTAGCTTTTCCGCACCCATAACCATGTCGAAGGCTGTGCAGACTGCTTCATAAATATGATCCTCCTGCTCAAAGGGGGCGTTAAAAATTGCCATTGTGGCGTCGCCTATGTATTTATCCAACGTTCCTTTGTGCCTGAATATACATTCTGTGGTTAGCTTTAGGTATTTGTTAAGTATGCTTACTAAGGTAGCAGGGTCAAGAGATTCGGACAAAGGTGTAAACCCCCTTATATCCACAAATATACAGGAGATAAACCTTTTTTCTCCCCCAAGGGAAAGATAAGGTGTGCCTTCCTTTAAAAACTCCTCTACAAGCTTAGGCTCCAAATATTTAGTGAAGGCAGTAAAAATACGATTACGAAGCTGTCTTTCTGTAAAAAAGCGTATGGCTACGATTACTCCGGCAGGGATTAGGGAGAAGATAGGAAAATATATTACGGTCATAGTGTAGCCGAAAAGCATTGCCATATAGGCGGCTGCCCCATAGAATAAAAAGGCTAAAGGATAATACACAAGCAAATGCTTTGTATCAGTGTAGTAGCAAATAATAAAGGAAGCCAACACCAACACCCAAACAAGTGCTGCGCTTAAAAGTAGGTTTTCTTCAAGGAAACCGTTGTCAATAAAGCTTTGGGTAGAATTTGCCAAAACCTCAACGCCGTACATCTCATAGACCTTGTCTATTGCCGTATAGTAGAAATCATACTGACTGCGAGAGTAGCTTCCTATTAATACGATAGCACCCTCAAGCTCGCTGGCAGGGATTTCTTCATTATATATAGAGTAGAAGCTTATCCCCTTATCAAAGGAGCCAGGCTTGTCAGCAAATTTTATTATTTTTGGCTTGCTTAAGCCATTTTTGAGCAGAGGTGATTCCGGGGGTGAGAAGGGTATGTCCTTGCTGGTGCAATAGGCTTTGTACAGCATGTAAGGCAGGCAAAAATACTCTTCTCCTTCATAGGAGGCGTTAATTAACTGCTTGCGAATTACTCCGTCATCATCTATAACTGGATTAACAAAGCCACGGGGAATGTTACTCAACGCTTCAAAAGGCTCAATGGTTCCCTTGATGGATTTTTTGTTTAGGCGAAATTCATTTTCGTTTTCGTCTATCTGAGAATAAAAAACAAACTGGAATGCCAAAATTATGTTTCCGGCTCGCTCAATGGCATTAGCCAGTATTGAATCGGATTCAGTGTTGGTTTCGCCAGAGAATATTACGTCTACACCAATTACAGCCGGTGCGGTATCCTTATCCGCTGAT
>CAYWBF010000126.1:0-7291 GCA_964456085.1 uncultured Eubacteriales bacterium | reverse complement strand
TTCGGGGTTATTTGGACGTCTTGACTAAGTATCAATTTTAATATATTTTCAAACCTCTTTTATAACAAAAGGAGTGTAAAGAAATTTCTGTATACAGAATCTTCTATGTAAGATTCTGTACAGAGATTTCTTTACACTCCCTTTTTTTCGTAGACCTCTCGTCATTTATTTTCGCATTTGTTCTTGCATTTATCCTTCCTGCATTTCTTCTTGACCTTAACCTTTTTGCAATCCTTGGTTTCTACTTTTTGGATTACAGGTACAGTCTCTTGTTTCACTACATACCTGATTTCCTTTACTTCCTGCTCCTCGCAGCACTTATGATGCCTTCTTGCCTCGCATTTTATTTCTGCCTTTTTCTCTGCCTTTTTTTCTTCCTTCTTCTTTTCCTTAATTTTCTTAATGCCCTTAATCATATTAAGGGATTTACAAAGCTCCTTGTCGGCAGCTTCTAGGTCCTTGATAATTATACAGGTTTTATATGCACGATTGCAGCCATAAAATAACTGTCTAAGCTTGCATAGGGTTTGCCTACTCATAATGATTGCTCCTAGGGTAACTTAAAATATTTAAACAGGGGATTTATTACCCCTACAATCATTATATTAGACTTGTGTTTTTTTTGATAAAGAAAATTTCCGTTCGTTACCGTTTTTAAGGCGGACAATATTTTCCCTGTGGAGATACACAGCCAAGGCGCATAAAATTAAAGTAATACCAATAACCTCAAAAGGAAATCCGAAAAACACAGAGAGAATAGGCAACAACGTAAGCATCGTTAAAGAAGCGGCTGAAATATACCGTGTAGGTATAACAACGCACAACCCGACAATATAGCAAATCAATGCAACTCTAAGGTCAAAGCAAAGAATAACTCCAAGAGAAGAAGCAATCCCCTTGCCGCCCTTGAATTTCAAAAAGAAAGGAAAGTTGTGCCCCAACACAACTCCAAGCCCACCATAAAGCCCCGGTATAACTCCGGCAGGCCCCACCTTTAAAAAGAAGCTTCCGGAAAAAATCAGGCTGCAAATAACATACGCAGCAACAGCCTTTAAAATATCCGTAAGAAAAACCCAAAAGCCGGCATTAAGCCCAAGCACACGCAAAACGTTTGAGGTTCCGGCATTTCCGGAGCCATGATTGCGAATATCTATATCCCAAAACAGCTTGCCTAAAATATATGCTGATTGAACACAGCCGAAAAAATATCCAATTAATATACAAACTAACCTAAACATGCTATCCTCCTCTTTATTTAACTATATGCCAAAAATTTACGAATGGCTTATTTATTCCTTGCTATAAAATGAATGGGCGTTCCGTTAAAACCAAATGCTTGTCTTATTTGGTTTTCAATGTAGCGCAAATAGGAAAAGTGAAGCAGCTCCTTGTCGTTTACGAACAACACAAAAGTTGGCGGCCTTACCCCTACTTGGGTAGCGTAATAAATTCTTAAAGGCTTGCCCCTGTATGAAGGCGGCTGGTTCATTGCCACAGCCTCAATGAGCACGTCGTTAAGTACCCCTGTTGCAACCCTTTGTGCGTGGGTTTGCCATACAGCAAATATAGACTCAAATATCTTATTTACCCTTTGACCTGTTTTGGCGGAAATAAACAGCTTTTCAGCATAGGGCATGTATTTTAGCTCTTGCTCTATATTTTTTATGAAGTTATTCATTGTCTTGTTGTCTTTTTCTACTAAATCCCATTTGTTAACAACAATAATAGTAGCCTTGCCCCTATCGTGGGCGATACCTGCAATTTTTGTGTCCTGGTCGGTTATACCCTCTGTTGCGTCAATAACAAGAAGGCATACGTCCGCACGCTCAATAGCCGCTATAGCTCGGACTATGGAGTAGCGTTCTATACTTTCTTTTATTTTGCTCTTTCTTCTTATGCCGGCAGTATCTATAAAATTAAACCGCTTCCCGTCCAGCTCATAAAAGGTATCTATGGCATCTCTAGTTGTACCTGGGTTATCGTCTACTATAACTCTGTCAACCCCCAAAATTTTATTTATCAAGGAAGATTTACCCACGTTAGGCTTTCCAACAACAGCAACCCTAACTAACTCGTCGTCCTCCTCCTCTGCATCAACAGGAGGAAAATGAGAGCAAACCTCGTCCAGCATGTCCCCAATCCCAAGAGCCTGCCCAGACGAAACAGGTATAGGGTCAGACAATCCAAGGGAAAAGAACTCATACACGTCCATATTTTCCTTACGCATATCGTCTACCTTGTTTACCACAAGGACAATAGGCTTGTTTGCCTTACGCAAAATATTTGCAACCAGTTGATCCTCTTCTGTTACGCCTGTTTTAACGTCAACCAAAAATATTATGACCTGCGCCGTCTCTATAGCAATTTCTGCTTGGGCAAGCATTTGCTTAGCCATAAAGTCGTGTGATTCCGGGGTTAGCCCCCCTGTGTCTATTAAGGTGAAGTTATATTTTGTCCAACTGCAGTCGACATAAACCCTATCTCTTGTTACTCCGGGAGTATCCTCCACAATGGAAATTCTTTCACCGGCAATTTTATTAAAAAGCGTGGACTTGCCCACATTGGGGCGTCCAACTATAGCTACAATAGGCTTTGGCACCTAAACAGCTCCTTTCGTTATATTAAAATCTAGTTTTGTAATAATCCTTTAACAAAATCCGTTCCGTTTTTTATTGGCTTAATTTTTATATTAAGCTGCTGCGACAGCTCGTCTAGCGTAAGGTCGTCCAAAAATATATCTTCCCCTTGGCGTAAAGCGTTTTGAGGAAGAAAAAGCGTTTCTCCCAGCGACTTGTCCTTAAGCTGCTCAAAAATATCCCCTCCAGTCAAAAGCCCTGTGACTGTCACCGTATCTCCAAAGAAATCATTTTTGATACAGTACACATTTGTACTTATATGAGGAAAGGCTTGGGTAAGCTTTTTACAAAGCCTTGAAATAAAAGGATATGCAAGCTCTCCAGTCACAACAGAAAACTCCCTAGTGGCCTTTTCGGAAGGAGAATCTTCCTTATTAATAGTGTTGCTTGGCTCAATTTTCCCAGCTGCCTTTCTTAAGGCTGCATTAAATCGTCTGCCAAATTCCGCAAGCATACCTACTCCATTTTCTATTTGCGGAAAATCTTCGTAAGCAGAATATGCTGGAATTTTATATCCTGCCTTTATATAAAGCTCGTCTGCCGCAAAAACAAAAGCAGTGCCATGGCTTTCCTTAAATTTTTCCTGCCAACCCTCCACTTGGACGATAGCAGCCTTAGCGTCCTCCTCCGAAAATGGTTCTAAGTGATAAAGCCCCTCTCTGTAACGAGTCAACCCAACAGGCACAACAGACAAGCTTGACGCCACAGGCATAAACTCACTTAGCGCACTTATAGTTTCGTCCAGCACAGCACCATCATTGATACCTACGCAGACAACAATTTGAAAATTCATAGAAATACCTGCGTCGTACAGCTTTTTTAGGTAAGGCATAAGACTAGTGGCTTTTGGATTCTTTAGCATATGCTGCCTAACCTCCGGGTCTGTTGCATGTACGGATATATTTATGGGAGATAGGCGGTAGAAAATTATTCTGTCTATGTCAGTTTCCGTTAAATTGGTTAGAGTAAGGTAATTCCCATGGAAAAAGGAAAGCCGAGAATCGTCGTCCTTGAAGTAGAGCGTTTCCCTAAGCCCCTTGGGAAGCTGGTCAATAAAGCAAAAAATACATTTATTTTTGCAGCTTTTCTCCTTATCCATAAGTCCTGTAGGAAAAACCAGTCCCAAGTCCTCATATTCTTCCTTTTCAATTTCAAGCAGCCATTCTTCGCCGCCGGACTTTTTAATTAACACCTTAAGGCTTGCATTTTGGATTAAGTATCTGTAGTCTAAGACATCTATAATTTCCTGCCCGTTTATTTTTAAAAGCAAATCACCCTTTTCAATACCTATTTCTTGGGCTATGCTGCCTTTTTCAACCTCTGCTATTAAGTTCATATTTTTTCCTTTTCCAATTTTTCCATATTCTTACGCTTCGCAGGAAACTTCACAATTACTTAAAAAGCGTTCTTTATCCATTCAATAAATATTTGTCCACCCAGTTGGATTATCTCTATTACATCAAAGCGAACATCTACCTCGCCAAAATCCCTCTCCATTAAAAATGCTTGGGCAGCAGAAATTATTTTTCTCTGCTTAGCTCTGTTAACAGCTTCTCTAGGCAGTCCATAGCTTAGACTTGTTCTAAGTTTAACCTCTACAAACAGTATGTAATCATCAAGTCTACCAATAATATCTATTTCAGCGGCTTGCGCCTTAAAATTAACGGCTAAAATTTCTACGCCTTCCTTAACTAGGTAGTCATAGGCTAGCTTTTCTCCATGGCTTCCCTTAGCATTGGGCATAGTGCTCACCCTATACTTAAGGCTCTTTTGTAACCCTCAAGCTCGTCCAAGTCGCTGATGAAAACCAAAATCTGAGCTACAACCTCATACAGCTCCGGCGGAATGTTATTACCCAAATCAAGCTTGGTTAGCTCTTCAACAAGGTTTTTGTCCTCAAATACAGGTACATCAGCTTCCTTAGCCTTATCCAGAATCCGCTGAGCTACCTTACCCTTACCCTTTGCCTCTACAGTTGGAGCAGCTTTACTGTTATCATATTTTAGCGCAACGGCCTTTTTTGGCTTTTCCATGTCTATATCCTCATATCAAAAAATTTGCGGTCGTCCTTTTTTCCCCCGCCCTCGGACTTGTCAATCTCCAAAAAAATCTGCCCCTTGGCATTTTCCTTCACCACAAAGGAAGCATAATCACCTATTCTTACATGAGGCAGCGCAAGAGCCTTAGCAGTCAGACGCTCGTCGTTTTCAAACTGAAGCGTTACTTGCCTTGGCTGAATATCAATAACAATAGCCTTGAATTTATCGCCCGGGCGCAGCTCAGAAAAATTTTTCATAGTGAATTGCTGTTTTTTAGGATTCATTGGGTCAACTCCATGCTTTTGGGCTAAGGTGATACTCCCCTTCCCTTATTCATGCCGGTTGTTGCCTTCCGGCAGATTAAAAATCTTTTTTAAAAAAGATTTTCTATGTAAACAGCAGTGGCCGTATGCTTTTAGAGCTTCTACATGAGCTTTTGTACCGTAGCCTTTGTTTTTTTCAAAAGCATACTGGGGAAATGCTTCGCTTAACCCGCACATTAAGCTGTCTCTGTAAACCTTAGCAATAATACTGGCACAGGCAATAGAGGCGCTTTTGCTGTCCCCTGAAACGATTGCCCTCTGTGGTATATCCAAATTGGGAATTAGCATGTTTCCATCAGCCAAAACATAGTCAGGCTTAGTTTTAAGCTGTGCTATAGCCATAGCCATTGCTTCAAAGGTAGCGTTTAAAATATTTACCTCGTCAATTCTCTCTTGGGAAACCACCCCAATACCGTAATCAATACAAGCCTCCTGTATCATAGGGCAAAGCTTTGCACGTTTCTTCTCCGAAAGCTTCTTAGAGTCATTTACCTCCATGAGCAATGGGTGTAAGGAAAAATCCCGTGGCAAAATTACCGCACAGGCAACCACCGGCCCGGCAAGCGGCCCACGGCCTACTTCGTCACAGCCGGCGATTAAGTCTATACCATTATTATATAGCTCCTGCTCAAACAACAGCATTTGTTCATCCATGGTGTGCTCCTGTTAATTATTAAGTATTTTTTGAATATACCATATTTTTTAGTCAATTGCAATTTTTTATGAATCATGCTAAAATATGGGCATATTACAAAATGTGCGTGTGCTTGATATTCTTTTAAAATGCAGTTATCGGAGATGAATATATTTGTCTGAAAATCTGTTTACATTAAAAAACGTAAGCTTTATGGATAGGATACACTATAAAATAGAAACTATCCCAAAGTATAAGGTCAGCTTTATCACAGGAGAAAGCGGTGCAGGGAAAACTACCCTCCTTAAGCTGCTTAACAAGACACAAAGTTATTCGGGTACCATTTTCCTTGAAGATGTGGATATAGTTACCATTTCGCCCATTACCCTACGGCGAGAGGTTTTGCTTGTTTCGCAGGAGCCTGTTATTTTCGGCTCTACAATACTGGATAGCTTTCATTTTCTATATGAAACAAGAAAAGAGCCTATGCCCTCCCAGCAGGATATTTCAGAATACCTAGAGCTTTGCGCCCTGCCTATGCCTTTAAACAAAAACTGCACCGAAATGTCCGGCGGAGAGCTATCCAGGCTTTACACCGCCCTTTTTTTGTCCTTTTCCAAAAGAGTGCTAATGCTTGATGAGCCAACAGCCGCCCTTGATAGCGAAACCTCCTTTAGGCTTATGGAAAATGTTATCAGCTACTGTAAACGCAAAAAAATTGAGCTGCTTGTGATAAGCCATAACAAAAATATTGTGGATAGGTTTAGCGAAAATACTATTTGTATAAATTAAATTTTGGAGGCTCTTATGGACGGCAATGTAATGACTATTCAAGGCTTTCTACTTATTTATCTGCTGCTTGTTGTTGTTATATTAATAATGAAGAGGTCAAAAATTAACAAGGAGCGACTTCTATTTGTTGCTTCCTTAAGAATGAGCCTTCAGCTTGTGGCGGTAGGGTTTGTGCTCCAATATTTAATTGCCAACCCCTTACCCATATATACTATTTTATTTTTGCTGGCTATGATTGTTTTTTCTATACAGAGGATTTTTAAGCTGCGCCCTGATTTGAACAGCCAGTTTAGGCTTGCTGTGGTGTGTTCCTTTACCGTGCCTGGGCTGTTGATATTAATATATTTTATTTGCGTGGTGGTTGGGGCAGGTTTTTTTAATCCCCAGTATACAATTCCCATTGCAGGAATGATTTTGGGAAACTCCATGACAGGTATAAGCCTTGGGCTAAAAAGCTTTATTGAAGCACTTAAGCAGGACAGGAAGAAAATACTTGCTCTCCAAAATCTTGGAGTGGATGTAAAGACAATACTTGTGCCTTATGTAAATAACGCCCTTGAAACGGCTATTTTGCCCACAATTAATTCAATGCTGGGCATGGGTATTATTTTTCTGCCCGGAATGATGACAGGACAAATTATTTCCGGTACTGTACCTACCACAGCTATTTTATATCAAATCGCTATTCTAATAGCTATTTGCGCCGGTGTTTGTATAACGGTGTTTTTTTCTCTTACCTTCGGGTACAAGACACTTTATAATAGTAAGCAGCAGTTTACTAGCGTGATTAATTAAAGTCTTGGGGGAGCTACACAAACACCCCCCCCCCCAGTTGGTTGAAAATAATTTCCCAAAAAAATAAAATGA
>CAYWBF010000125.1:0-7312 GCA_964456085.1 uncultured Eubacteriales bacterium | reverse complement strand
ACTCATTGTCTTAATCCTTAGATTTAAGACAAAAAAATAACCGCCCCCACACCAAGGACCAGCGGTTATTAATTTTACATAGCTGCAAGCCTTCCGCCTAAGCGGTTTGTACACTGAGAGGATGTTGACGCATCCTCTCTTTTATTTCTATGCTTATATTTTAACAGCTAAATATAATTTTGTAAACGATTAAATTTAAAATACCCCTCTATAAAAATGCCCATGTGTTCCAATAAGCTTATTTCTATCTAAAAATTCTAAAGCCGGTGCTTCATCTGCCAAAAGCTGTCCATGAGCTTTAACGCAGCCTTTTACAAATTCTGCGCCCTCGGTAGTAAAGCATAGTCGAAAATATCCTACATTAAGAGGCATAAGGTCAACAAGCTTGTCCGCCATAAAAATGGGGCGGCTGTTTAAAATCTCTGCATAGCAGCTCTCACAGCTTGTAACAACGGGGAAATCCAAACCCTTTCTATCCTTTAGGTAGAAGTCCTCCTTTATATATCCCTTCTTAAGGCAAAACTTACCCTCTCGCTTTTTTCCCTCATAAAGGCCAACAGGACATTGGACAGTCACCATAAGAGGCAGCCTCCCATAAACAACAATCTCGTTATTCATAGTAGAAATTGCCCTTAATTCAGGAAGGTTAAGCTCAGGGGACAAAGAAACGGCAGGAATATTGGTTAAGCCTGTTTCATTACTTAAAAACTCATTAGATAATGAATTGTAAGCATTAAAACTATAATCCAGAACAATTTTCTTGTCCGTATCCTTAAGAAGCTTAAGCTGCCCAAAGGTTCTAACCAAATAACCATCAAGGGAGCTATTTTCCTCCAATGCTGAAATTAATACCTCAAGGGCGCTGTTATCCCGTGATATTCTAGGCAGAGCGGCAAAAAGCTGAACCCCGTTTTCCCTGCACATGGAAGAATAACGCTTTATATTATTAACAAAGGCATTAGACACCTCAAAATAAATTCTGTGGGTATACCTAGTAATGGCAGCCGCAAGCTGCTCTTCATTTCTTACAAGACAAGAAAGTTGCTTGCCCTTAGTACCCATATTGGCTGTTTCATGAGATTTTGGTAAGGAGCTTAGGCTTGGAGGGATTAACTCCACAGCCTCTTTTTTGTGCTTTTTAGAAGCTTATGAGCAAATTCTTCTAAGGCAGTTCTTCGCAAGGCATTAATCTGGCCTATGTTTATATAAATGTCATTGTCTATTTCGTTATGCTCAAATACCACACTAAAGGTAGTGCTTCCGGCCTTTTGGCACTGGGAAATGAGTCGCTCGGCAGAAAGCTGTTGGCTTTGCGCTTGTTCAACAAGCTCTCCTTGGCATACTACAGAAATATCCCCATGGGTAAGTGTAAGTGTCAATGGCTGGTTGACCTTCGCTACAATACTGCCAGTTATTGCAAGCTTACGAATGTCCTTGTGAAAAAGCTGAGCTAGCTTATCCGACAGCTTCTTGTCAAAGGTTTTATAAACCTTATCCCCGGGAGAAATAGTTCCTTCTATTATAATGGTATAACTTTCTCCTGCTACGGCCGCCTTGTTAATGCCTGTCCCAACGTTTTCACCGGCAGAGCACCATATTTCAATCCCATCTCCGCAAGCGAGCGGCTCTGTAAGAAGTATTTCACATTTGCTTTTTTTCGCATCGAAGGATACAACCTCACCTATTTGGGTGCCTGTGCTTTTAGAGGTTTTTATGCTAATCATGTCTGAGCCGGCGTAGGTACTTAGATACCCCTTTGAAAAGCCGCCACCTCTGTTAAATACCTGAGCAAGCTCTCTGTCCGTAATAACCCCATCAGTTTTGACTTCCTCGGGATTTATAAGGCTGTTTATTTTATCCTTATATGCCTTTGTAGTACAGGCCACATATTCCGGCGCTTTCATTCTGCCTTCGATTTTAATGGAGGTAATCCCAGCCTCAATAATCTCCTCAAGCATATCTATGCCCTTCATATCTCTAGGGCTAAGCAAAAATCCGCTTTCTACTTCCTTCCCGTCCTTGTGGAAGCCGTAGTTCAAGCGGCAGGGTTGAGCACACTTTCCCCTGTTGCCGCTTCTTTGCCCTAAAACGCTACTCATAAGGCATTGCCCCGAATAGCACACGCACAAAGCACCGTGCACAAAAATTTCCGTCTCTATTCCGCACCTTTTAGCAATCTGCGCCGCTTCCTTCAAAGAAAGCTCCCGGCTCAAAATAATACGGGAGAATCCAATTTCCTTAAGATATTCAGCATCATACAGGCTGTGGGCAGTTAGCTGGGTGCTGGCAAAAAGGGGAAGTCCCTTCAAATGCTTTCTTAAATACGACGCCAAACCAATATCCTGTAAAATAAGGGCATCAGCGCCTTGGCTATAGGCATAGCTACAGAAGGCAAGCACATCCTTAAGCTCACCCTCTTTGTAAAGAGTGTTAACGGTAATGTAAGCCTTAACCCCTCTTAAATGACAGTAATCAATAGCCGCTCCCAAGCCCTCCTGGTCAAAATTCTCAGAAAGTCCTCTGGCGTTAAAATTCTTTCCTCCAAAATATACAGCGTCACAGCCGGAGGCTACTGCTGCCTTTAGCGCCTCAAAGGAGCCTGCAGGCGAAAGCAGTTCAATTGCATTTTTATTCATATCTTTATCCTTTCTTGGTACAGCAAGCTTTTAAAAAAGCTTCTTCTATTATGAGGAGGAGGCGGTTTCATCAAACAGCTGAATATACTCAGACAACTCTCTTCTGGTAGCAATAAGCTCTCCTTGAAGGTTTTGCAGCTTTTCCAGCAAAATGGTGTTTTCTTCGGTCAGTCTGTCTATTTCGGTGGAAAAGCTTTCCAACTCACCGAATTGCTCCTTAAGCTGGGAGTTTTCTTTTTCTAGATGCTTTGCCTTTTCCGAAAAACGCAAAAGCTCTCCTTCTTTTTTTATTATATTTTTTTCCAGCGCGTCATTTTTTTTAGCAAGTTCCTCGGATTTGCTTTTTTCTGTAAACAGGTCGTCGGCAATATTTACGGCAATGGCTATGGTTCTCAAAAAATTGTTATAAGGAAGCTTGCCCATGCTTTGAATTTTCTTGTCTATATACCTTGCAAGAGCGGTTATGTATTCCTCGCTTTCTACGCCGGAAAGCGGTATAACTTGTCCTTCAATAACAACCTCTACTGTCTTTTTACTCTTTTCGGCCAAACCTATTACACCCCCAACAGCTTTCTTGGCAGTGCAGTCACACCACCCATTTTATATATTCTATCATAAACAACGCATTAGAGCAAATTTTCATGCAAGTTGAATATTTCCAAAAAGTATGCTATATTCACTTTACTAAGTTGCTTAACAAATTAATTAGAAAGGATGATAAAACGTGGAATATTCCTTGGAAGTAAAAAACCTGACAAAGAGGTATAAGGATTTTGCATTGGATAATGTTAGCCTTGGGTTGCCTTATGGGAGCATTATGGGGTTTGTCGGGGAAAACGGCGCCGGGAAAAGCACCACTATTAATTTGATATTGAACCTAATCTCCAGAGAAGGAGGCACAGTAACCCTGCTGGGCAAGGACAATAAATCCGATATGAATGAAATAAAGGAATTTATTGGGGTTGTATTTGATGATTGCTGCTTCCCACAAGACTCAACTTGCCGAAACATAAATCTGTTTATGAAAAATATATATAAAACATGGGACGAAGGAAAATTTTACTCCCTTATAAAGCAGTATTCCCTAGCCGAGGGCAAGCCAGTCAAGGAGTTTTCTAAGGGCATGAAAATGAAGCTTTCCATTGCGGCGGCACTTTCTCACGGGAGTAAGCTTTTGATTTTGGACGAGGCTACCAGTGGGCTGGATATTGTTGTTAGAAATGAGGTACTTGACTTGCTGCTGGACTTTGTTAAGGACAAGGGCAATTCTGTTTTCATTTCCTCTCATATCGTCACCGACCTAGAAAAGATTTGTGACTACCTTACATTTATTCACAAGGGAAGAATTGTCTTTAGCTCACCAAAATCCAAGGTGCTTGAAAAGGGCAGCAGCCTTGAGGAAATTATGCTAAGCTGCATTAGAGAGGGGAAAAGCATATGAAAGGTTTGATTATTAAGGATTTAATAAGCTTAAAAGGCCAGTCCAAGGTTCTTCTGGTGTTGGCAGGGTTTTATCTGTTCATTGCCATCACCTCTGACAATCCTGCTGTATTTGGAGGTATTGTCAGCGTCGTATGCGCTACTCTCCCTATTACTACCATGGCGCTGGACGAAAGAGTTAGCTGGGACAGATACGCTCTCACAACACCCGTATCAAGAAGCACAATCGTTTTTTCAAAATATTTGCTGGGAATTATTCTGACAGTAGCGGCTAATATTGCTAATGCGGTTTATATTCTTATTTCAAAAGGAGCTTTTAGTAAGGAGCTTATTTATTTTTGCTTGGCGCCCTTTTGTTTATGATTGCTTATAATGTCCTTTGTACTGCCTCTTATTTTTAAATTTGGTGTGGAGAAGGGCAGGCTGCTGCTATTTATAGTTATTCTTACCCCTACTGCCTTAAGTATGCTTTTTACTAGGTCGGGAATCTCCATATCCAACGAGGTTTTAAATATACTTCCCTTTGCTGTCCCTATTGCAATTATTTTGCTTTTCGTTTGCTCCGTGTTCCTTTCACTTAGATTTTATAGTAATAAGGATATTAGATAGAAGAATAAAAAAATTAGGGTGACGCAAAACCGTTTACATGGTTTTGCGTCACCCTTTTTAATTTTCTAATAGGTAAACCTATCTAAAGTATTTTGAGTTTCAGAAATTCCGCTTTGAGTTTGTCGGTTGGTACTGCCTGTGTATTCCGGTACCTCCGGGGGTAGGGTAGGCTCTGGAGTAGGTATGGGCGTTGGCTGTGGCGTTGGGGTTGATGGCATAGGTGTTGAGGGAGGTGAGGAAAAGGTGGCTGGGGTGTGCATTGGCGGCGGCGTAATGGAGAAATCTTGGTTTACGTTGGTGCTTGGTTCGTCAACAGTTGGTTGGTTTGGCATATATATCTCGGAGTTTTCTCCCGGAAGCTCCGATTCTGTTGGGTAAAGCATATCTACCGTATGATAGGTGCAATACTCCGTAGGCTTCATGCCTACGGCAAAAATATCAGATATAACGCTGCCGTCCACACTGCAAAGTCCCTCGATGGGTAGCTTGCCTGACTTGTTACATACGCTGCCCGAGGTTATACCGTCGGGGCGCTCAAATTCTTTTGTGGGGAGGTTTTCATGTATTTGCTCCATAATATTGCTCCAAAGCAGTAAGTGGTAGCCTTTATCCTCCTTAATAACCTCCGGAGTATCGAAGCCCATCCAAATACCTGCCGCATAGTACGGAGTAAATCCAACAAAGGTTAAATCCCTTGTATCAGTAGAGGTGCCTGTTTTTCCGGAAATAGGCATCTTCTTTTTTGTAAATCTTGCCTTACCTCCTGTACCAGAGGTAACAACGTCCTTCATCATATCTGTAAGAAGATATGCAGAGGTCTTTTTAAGCACCTGCCTCTTTTCGGGTACGCTCTCTAAAATTGTAGTATTATTTCTGTCAAGCACCTTAGTGTAAAAAACAGGCTTTGTATAAATTCCTTGATTAGCAATAGCTCCCATAGCGGCTGTTAATTCCTTTTGGGTAACGCCGTAGGTAATACCTCCAAGGGCAAGAGAAGGAACTCTGTCAGTCTTGATTTGCCCGTCAACATTTTTTCTGTCTACGAGTGTAGTAAAGCCGAAGTTTATTAAATAGTCAAAGGCGTTATCAATACCTGTGCTCATTAAATTTTTAACCGCAAGTATATTCATGGAATCTCTTATACCAATTCTTACGGTTTGAGGGCCTCTGTAGGTTTTGCCCCACCAGTTGTTAATGTCCTTGTCACCAATCCTTAAGGGCTCGTCGACAATAACAGTAGCTGGTGAAATAAGACCTAAATCTATAGAAGGTGCGTAGGAGGCCAACACCTTGAAAACAGAGCCGGGGTGACGCTCGGAGTCTGTTGCACGGTTAAAGGCACGGTTTGCAAGCTTGTCGCCTCTGCCGCCGGTAACAGCCTTAACATGGCCTGTATAATAATCCATAATTATCATAGCAGCCTGGGGTTGAGGTATAGGTATAACACGCTCTGCGGCAACCTCGTCATTAACTCCAAGTAGCTCATTTTTAATGGATTCTATTTTTGCATCGATTTCCTCTTCTTTTTTAACGCTGAATCTTTTTGGAGGAATGTTTGACACCTTGCCGGTAATGGTATTTCTAATGGAAATCAAATATTGTACGTCAATTTTAAAATCGCTTGCAGGAAAAAACTTGTCGTTCATAAACGCAGCGTCCATAATATCCTGCATTTCCGTATCTATTGTTGCATAGATTTTAAGACCGGAGTTATACAGCCTGTAGTTAGCGTCAGCCAAAGGTATATTAAGCTTAGTATGGAGGTCAAGAGAAACCTCCTTAATCAACTCGTCCACGAAATAGGAGTGGAATGAGGATTTTTCGCTTTTTATTCGTTCGGCGTTGGCGATTCTTGCGTATACTCCGTCCTTAATTTGGGATTTTGTGGAGTCGGTGTATGCTATTTCGCTGTCACGGGTGGCTTCGTCATATTCTGACTGGGTTATCATATCAAGAGCAAGCATTCTAATGTTATTTACCGCTTTATTCATGAGTCACCTACCATAATAATTATACTAAATTAATTTTTTAAAAGCAATTAAAAATATCATTATTTATATTAAAAAAAATAGTAGTTTTCTACTACACATATCTATTAAAAATTTTTTTATCCATCTTATACACCATAAATATTATACATTAATTCAATTAATTTTACTAGTAATTTTATACAATATATGCTAAAATTATTTTAGGTGATTTTATGAAAAGATTAGTATCAGGCATTAAGCCAACTGGAGATTTAACATTAGGCAATTATATTGGAGCAATTAAACAATTTATTAATTATCAAAATGATTATGAATGTTTTGTATTTATTGCTGATTTACATGCTTTAACTGTTTATCAAGAACCACAAATACTTAATCAAAATATTAAAAAAATGATTGGCATATACTTAGCATGTGGACTAAATCCAGACAATGTGCTTATATATAAACAATCAGAAAATGTTTATCATCCATTATGTTCATGGATTTTAGAATGTAATTCCTATTTAGGCGAATTAAATAGAATGACACAATTCAAAGATAAAACATTAAAAGGCGAGCAAAATTTAACTTGTGGCTTATACACTTATCCTGTCTTAATGTCTGCTGATATTCTAATATATGATGCCGATGTTG
>CAYWBF010000124.1:0-7312 GCA_964456085.1 uncultured Eubacteriales bacterium | reverse complement strand
CAGCTAGACGAGCTTTATAAGCTTGGTCTTGGTAGCCTTGAATACGAACTTACTGAAACATTTTAAGGAATAAGCAGCTTTAGTAGGGCAATAATAATTATTACCCATATGAGGATTATAGGAATGGCGTAGTACCATTTTTTGCCTTTGCTTTGGGAGTCCAGCTTCTCTGCTTCTATTGTACATTCCCCCATTATATGCTGTGGAATAAGCTTTATGGAGAGGGTAATAAGCAGAGGAAGAATGATTATATCGTCCAAATATCCCAAAATTGGTATAAAGTCGGGTACCAAGTCTATTGGAGAAAGGGCATAACCTACCGTTATAATACAAGCCACCTTTGCAATAATAGGCGTATCCTTACGTTTCATAGCCAAAAACAATGCCCAAATTTTCCTTTTAAGCATTCGTGCCTTTTCCTTAAGGTTCATGGCTTTACCTCTTTCTTTAATTTAGATTCAGTATACATTAGAGCTAATTGATTTTCAATTAGAGTATTTCAAGAAATAATGCAATTCAAGCGGCTTGGCATAAGTTAGGGATTGTTCAGAAATAAGTTTCTCTATACATTTTCAGAAACCCACTTGAACCATGTGGTATTCTGAAAATGTGAGACACTAATTTCTAAACAATCCCTTAACTTGTACCAAGCCTTTTTAGCATTTTTAATTGTAGGTGAATATATAAATGAGATTATTACAGGATTTTTACGCAAAAACGGCTGTAGAGCTTGCCCCTCTGCTGCTTGGCAAGGTGCTTTGCAGAAACATAAACGGAGAAATAATAAAAAAGCAAATTACCGAAACAGAAGCCTACTATGGCGAAAGCGATACGGCCTGCCACGCTCACAAGGGCAAAACAGAAAGAACAAAGGTGCTCTATGAAGCAGGAGGGATTACCTACGTTTATTTATGCTACGGCATTCACAACCTATTAAATGTAGTTACAGGCTCGG
The DNA here is from genome assembly GCA_964456085.1 of uncultured Eubacteriales bacterium. GTDB lineage: Bacteria > Bacillota > Clostridia > Lachnospirales > CAYWBF01 > CAYWBF01. The sequence goes on along the minus strand of CAYWBF010000124.1, from coordinate 6,357 downwards.
AGGGTTTTCCCCAAGCGGTTTTAATACGAGGTGTGGAGGGCTATGACGGCCCGGGTAAGTTAACTAAGGCACTGCAAATCGACAGAAGTCTTAACGGAGTATGCTTGTTGACCTCCCAAGAAATTTGGATTGAAGACCACGGCTTTTCTCCAGACTTTAAAACAGATAAACGAGTAGGCATTAACTACGCTTCGGAGGAGGATATTAATAGGCTTTGGAGATTTTTAGCTATATCATAATTCAAAAGGAAGGATTATATGGAAACGGAAGCTATCTGCACAATATGTCCTCATAATTGTAAAATAAAAGAAAACGCTCTTGGCTTTTGTAGCGCAAGAAGAAACGTAGCCGGAAAAATTATTGGTGACAGCTACGGAAAATTAACATCCATCGCCCTTGACCCTATCGAAAAAAAGCCACTTAACCGTTTTTACCCCGGAAGCAAAATTCTATCCGTAGGAAGCTACGGTTGTAATTTCAGATGCTCCTTTTGCCAAAATCACTCTATTTCTATGAAGGCGGCAAAGGAGGTTGAAACTGCCCTTGTAACCCCAGAGCAGTTAGTAGAAAAAGCAATTTCTCTCAAAGAAAAAGGAAACATAGGCATAGCCTTCACCTATAATGAGCCGTTAATTTCCTATGAATTTGTTTTTGACACAGCCAAAGCCGCCCATGAAGCCGGGCTAAAGAACGTCCTTGTGACCAACGGCTATATTATCGAAGAACCTTTAAATCACCTACTGCCCTACATTGATGCTATGAATATTGACCTAAAAGCATTTTCAAAGGATTTTTACCAAAAAATAAAAGGCGACCTTGGAACAGTAATGAAAACTATCCAAGCCGCCGCAAAACAGTGCCATGTAGAAGTAACTACCTTAATAATTCCCCAAAACAGTGATTCACCAGAGGAAATAGAAAAGCTCTCCCAATGGCTAAGCACCATCTCCCCAGAAATACCCCTCCACCTATCAAGATTTTTCCCACGGTATTTAATGGAAGATATTGAGCCTACTCCCAAAAGAACCCTCTTTGAATTAGCAGACATTGCCAGAAAACATCTCAAATATGTTTATGTTGGAAATATATAACGGTGCGGTATTGATAAATATAACAAAATATTTTATATTTAAGATGTACCATTTTCGGAAACAGTTCAAAAATTTTTAAAGGAGGGATTTAATGCGGGAGATTTTTGCGGAGGAAATTACTGCTGCTGTAAAAAATTTATGTATAGATGCCAACTACTACCTTCCGAAGGACGTAAAAAATGCCATTGAAAAAAGCAAAGCGGAGGAACCGTGGCAGCCTGCCCGTGAAGCATTGGAGCTGTTGTGCAAAAACTTTACCATTGCTGACGAGGAAAGGCTTCCTATTTGCCAGGATACAGGCTTAGCCTGTGTGTTTTTGGAGATTGGGCAAGAGGTTCATATTGTTGGAGATATTAACCAAGCTATTAACGAAGGTGTTCGCCTTGGTTATGCTGAGGGATATTTAAGAAAATCCTGTGTGGGCGACCCAATCAGGCGTATAAACACAAAGGATAACACCCCTGCAATGATTTACTACGACCTTATCCCCGGTGACAGTGTGAAAATAACTGTAGCTCCAAAGGGCTTTGGCAGTGAAAACATGAGCAGAATAAAAATGCTTAAGCCTTCTGACGGAATTGAGGGTGTAAAGGAATTTGTGGTGGAGACGGTGGAAATGGCTGGGCCAAATCCATGCCCACCTATTGTGGTGGGTGTAGGCATTGGGGGAACCTTTGACAAGGCGGCGCTTCTTGCCAAAAAGGCACTTTTGCGTCCTCTTAACCAGCCTAACTCTGATGAATTTTACAGCGACCTAGAAAAAGAGCTGCTAAACAAAATAAACGCAATAGGCATTGGCCCTCAAGGCTTTGGAGGAAAAACTACCGCCCTAGGGGTTAATGTGGAGGTAATGGCCACCCACATTGCCGGACTGCCCTGTGCTGTAAATATAAACTGCCACGTTACCAGACATAAGTCTGTAACACTATAGGAGGGATTAAGTTGGAAAAGCTTATTAAAACCCCATTTACCCAAGAGGACGCTGTTTCACTTAAGTGCGGCGACAGAGTGCTTATTTCCGGCACTGTTTTCGCCGCCAGAGATGCGGCGCACAAGCGGCTTATTGAGTTGGTTAACGCTGGCAAGCCGCTTCCTATAGATTTACAGGACAGCATAATTTATTATGTAGGACCTACACCTGCAAAGGAAGGCGCTCCAATAGGCTCCGCAGGCCCTACCACCAGCTATAGAATGGATACATACGCCCCTACCCTACTTGACCTCGGACTAAGGGGCATGATTGGCAAGGGTGTCAGAAGCCCCGAGGTTATTGCATCAATGCAAAAAAATAAAGCCGTATACTTTGGAGCAATAGGCGGAGCCGGTGCTCTTTTGTCAAAGTGTATCACACGAACCGAAACTGTTGCTTACGAGGACTTAGGAGCAGAGGCTATACGAAAGCTTTGGGTAGAAAACTTCCCGGCAGTAGTTATTATCGACAGCCAAGGGAACGACTTGTATAAAATTGGTAAGGAAAAATATTTGCTGGGGGTTTAAAATAAAGTCTTGGGGGAGCTGCACTCCCTACCCCCCCTAACCCTAATAAAGCGAGGTATGAATATGAACTACAAAGAAAAAGCACTAGAGCTTCACCAGCAGTTTAAAGGCAAGATTGAAGTAGGCGTAAAAATGCCTTTGAACAACAAAGATGATTTAAGCGTAGCCTATACCCCCGGTGTAGCAGAGCCATGCTTAAAAATCCATGAGAACAAGGAAAACGTGTATAAGTACACCTGCAAGGGTAACACTGTAGCTGTTGTATCTGACGGTACGGCTGTACTTGGACTGGGCAATATAGGCCCTGAGGCAGCAATGCCTGTTATGGAGGGTAAAGCTGCACTTTTCAAAACATTTGGCGGCGTGGACGCCTTTCCCGTTTGTATTGACACCACTGATATAGAGGAGATAATCAAGGTTTGCAAAGCTCTTGCTCCAACCTTCGGCGGTATTAACCTAGAGGATATTGCTGCACCAAAGTGCTTTGAAATAGAGCAAAGATTGGAAAATGAGCTAAATATACCCGTATTCCATGACGATCAACACGGCACAGCCATAGTAGTAACTGCCGCCCTCCTTAACGCCATAAAAATCGTAGACAAAAAACTAGAGGACTTAAAGGTAGTGTTAAACGGCCCCGGCAGCGCCGGAACAGCAATCATAAAAATGCTTCTCTTCGCCGGAGTAAAGAACATAATCGCTTGCGACAGACAAGGCGTTTTATATAAGGGCAGACCAAAGGGCGTTACAGACCATAAAATTGAGCTATGCGAAATAACAAATCCAGAAAATATAAAAGGCACTCTTGAAGATGCAATAAAAGGTGCCGACGTATTTATAGGCGTTTCCGCCGCAAACTCCCTTACCCCCGAAATGGTACACTCAATGAACAGCGACGCCATTGTTTTCGCCATGGCAAACCCCGACCCGGAGATAACCTACGACCTTGCAAAGGAATGCGGCGTAAGAGTAATGGGCACAGGTCGCTCCGACTTCCCAAATCAAATAAACAACGTGTTGGCATTCCCGGGGATTTTCCGTGGAGCATTAGATGCCAACGCCACCCATATTAATTACGACATGAAAATGGCAGCCGCCTATGCCATTGCAGAGCTTGTAGGCGACGAGCTTAAGGAGGATTACATAATCCCTTCACCTTTTGACCAAAGAGTTGCTTCAACCGTATCCAAAAAGGTTGCCCAAGCGGCAATTGACAGCGGAGTTATAAGAAAAGGATAAATTTCAAAGGCAAACAAAAAAGCACACTTGCGTGTGCTTTTTTGTTACTCTTTTTCGGTTGAGACAATATTTACATTATTATTGGAATCCACTTCTATCTGCGCCTTAAGAACCTCATTAGCATAGGTAACAGGCACATAAGTCTTACCGTCAATAAGCTTTGGAGCATATCCAAGCTGAACTCTCATTCGAGCAAAGTTATATTCGTCCATTCCTATAGTTACAGCGTTCCATAAAGGTCCCTTGGTAAGCTCTACCCTATTAGCGTCAGCAACCCAAGCCACCTCGTAGCCCAAAGCCTCCCCTACTTCACGAAGGGGTATAAAAACCATGCCGGAAGCTTCCCTTATCGCTTGGTTAGTAAGCCTTTTGCCGTTGATGGTTACAACGCCGCCATTTTCATTCTCGGTCTTTTTGGAAAGGCTTCCTTTGATTTCCTTTGCTGCAGTTAAAGCCTGTTCAAACTCCTTATAATCCTGTGAATCCTTCTGGTAAGGATTTTCCTGTGAAAAATCTGCCGCAAGCACTAAGCCCGGAGCCTCCGCCAGAATATTTCCTCCGATTTTTATTTTCAAGCCTTGGGAGGTATCATATAGAGTAATTGTAGCCACTGGATATGCAGTAGACTCCTCAAAAAGGTGAACTTCTCCCCTTTTTGCCACGGGAATATATACAAACTCCATTTTCTCGCTAATCAACGGCTTGCTATCAGAAGCCAATGAGGTCAATCCTGTGTTTACTAAACCAGCGCCTTGTGGCACAGTCAACTGAAACGCCCCACTGGGAGAAGCAACAGTCTTAGCCTTATGGCTAATCTCACTTAATCCAGCAAAATCAATAATCTTACTAAAAGCCTCGGAGCTGTTCAAATAATTAAAGGCATTGAAGTCCTTAGATTGATTCTCCGAATATGGATTATTTCTAATTGGCTCAATAACATAGGTAAAGCTTGTATTATCCCCAACAGCCTCCATTACAGGAGGAAAAATCAATACCATAGGAGTAAGTGCCCAGTCGCTCTTTAAGTATACATGAAGCTTAGCAACAGAGTGCGCTGCACTATCTGCACCTGTGTAGCTTACCTCATAAGAGTGCAAAGCTCTACTACCCTCTGGAACATCTATGCCCTTAAGAGAAAGCTTAGACATAACCTCTTTAATCTCCTCCTGTGAAAGCTTCACATCAGGAGCATAAGCGGAAACAGGCGGCTCACCCACAGTAACATTAGGCTCTACCTGAGCGGCAAAAGCAGTGGTTGATAATATAGCAGCAGCAATAGTCAGCATAATTATTTTCTTTTTCATTTTGTTACCTCCATGTTTTTGGTTAGTATTTATCTTTATAAAAATACTATACATACATATACGGAACCCTTCCGTGAAATGTTTCATGGAGATATTACAACAATATTACTTGTTGGATTTGCCAATGGCTTCCCAAAGTCCCAATATATATTGTGCCCCAAGCGCCCTATCATACAAGCCATACCCAGGCATAGCCTTTTCCCCCCAAATCATACGTCCGTGGTCAGGGCGTGCAGGAGCGTTAAAGCCTACATCATAGAATGCTTTTACTATTTCATACATATCCATAGAGCCATCACAGGATAAATGAGCAGCCTCCTCAAATTTACCCTCGCTTTCATGCTTCATATTTCTAATGTGGGCAAAGTGGATTTTTTTGCCAAGGCTTCTTATTATATCGGGTATGTCATTTTTGGGGTTCGAGCCTAGTGAGCCGGTGCATAGTGTAACGCCGTTCATTGGGCTGTCCACAAGGTTTACCATTCTAAGTAAGTTTTCCTTAGAGGTAATAATTCTAGGCAATCCAAAAACACTCCAGCCTGGGTCGTCTGGGTGGATAGCCATTTTTATGTTGTATTTTTCACAGGTAGGCATTATAGCCTTTAGAAAATATTTTAAATTCTCAAAAAGCTTCTCATCGTCCACACCTTCATAAAGAGCAAAAAGCTCCTTAATGCGAGCCAGTCTCTCCGGCTCCCAACCTGGCATTACAAAACCTTGTGAGTTTGATTCTACCTGTTCAAACATTTTTACAGGGTCGATGGCATCAATAACGCTTTGGTCATAGGCAAGAACAGTAGAGCCGTCCGGCCTTGGTTTAGCCAAATCAGAGCGTGTCCAGTCGAATACAGGCATAAAGTTGTAGCAAACCATATCTACACCACACTGTCCAAGCTTTTCCAGCGTTTTGATATAGTTATCAATATATTGGTCACGGGAAGGCACTCCGATTTTTATGTCATCGTGAATATTAACGCTTTCAATACCGCTAAGCTCAAGTCCGGCGGCGTTAATCTCTGCCTTTAGAGCCTTTATTTGGTCAAGCTCCCATTCTTCACCTGCCTTAGTGCCGTAAAGGGTAGAAATAACCCCTTGTACACCTGGTATTTGTCTTATCTGTGAAAGTGTAACGGAGTCATAGCCGGTTCCAAACCAGCGAAGTGTCATAATCATATTTATCCCTCCTAGAGATTCTCATAAATAGGGGCTATTTTAAACTCCGGAAT
>CAYWBF010000123.1:0-7342 GCA_964456085.1 uncultured Eubacteriales bacterium | reverse complement strand
AAACCGCAATTTCGTCGAACAAAACGTGAAAATTGCTTCGCAATTTAAGCCGCTTAAGCGGCTTATCCGACTTCGTCGAACTCACGTTAAAATATTAGTCAAGAACCTTATCCTTTTCCATGTAAGGCGCCAGCGCAAAATGCGCTTTTGCGATTTTATCCGAGGTATTTCGCAGATAGTGAACCTCTCCCGGTTCTACATGGATAAAATTTCCTGCGGTAAGCACATGAGGCACGTTGTCTATTAAAAATTCAATGGTACCCTCCACCACAAAAAAGTTTTCTTCCATTACCCCATGGTGATGTGCGGCAAAATCCTCTCCGGGCTTAAGGCACACTATGCCGAGGCTCATGCGAGGACCTGCCATTAAGTATTTAGGCCCGCTATCACCAAACCGGTATTCTTTATCATTCTCATTTACAATAAACATAAAACTCTCCTATTATAAAAGATTTTACAGCTTACTATTGTCCAAATAAAACTCATAAGCCTGCTTGTCGGTAAATCCTTCATGAACAACCTTGCCTACAGCCTTAGCCATAGCCGAAGGATTGTTCGCCTGGAATATATTACGACCCATATCCACGCCGTTTGCCCCTTGGCTGATAGCCTTGTAGGCTAAAGTAAGTGCTTCGTTTTCTGGAAGGGTTTTGCCGCCGGCGATAACTATAGGCACAGGACAAGCAGCAGTGATTTTTTCAAAATCTTCGCAATAATAGGTTTTAATAATTTGAGCACCAAGCTCAGCCAATACCCTAGTAGCCAGCAAGAAAAATTTTGGCGTTCTTGCCATTGATTTGCCAACGGCTACAACCCCAAGGGTAGGCATGCCGTATCTGTTTCCAGCATCAACAGTCTTAACAAGGTTTTGAAGGGAGTTTTTCTCCTCTGATGAGCCGATGAAGGTTTGCACAGCCATACAGGTTGCGTTAAGCCTAATAGCTTCCTCCACGTCTACAGCAATAACCTCATGTATAACATCATCAGCCAAAACTGTACTGCCTGCGGTGCAGCGCAGTGCAACACCTTTGTTAAAAGTCGGCGGAACACAGGAGCGGAGCGCCCCCCTTGTACACATAAATACGTCAATATCCTCTGCAAGGGTAGGAATCACTATATCCAGCCGTTCCATACCCGAAACAGCCCCCATCATATATCCATGGTCAAAGGCAAGCATTACGGTGTTGCCGCTTTTTTTATTAAAAATTTTAGATAAACGATCCTTCATTCCCCATTCTACGTTATCCATGCCCTTGACATGAAAATTAGTTTTGGCCGCCGGAATCTCCAGGTAGAAATTTTTACTGTTGTCAATGCCGCCCTCTGAAACGCTTACACCTTGCAAATCTGCCATTTTAATTTTCTTCCTTTCTTAATTAAACAGTTTCTAGTTAAACAGTTTCTTAGAAATTATAGTTATCTACATTATCCTTGTCAAACACAACTCTCTCAGGCATAAGCACTACGCCAGAATCGTCAGCTGTATAGGAATTAGGGTCTAATACGGTGTTAGGTTCAACCTTTACGGATCCAACATCAGGAATTTCAATAGTATCCCCAACCTTAAAGGTGTTTCCAGATGCAAGCCAGTATGCTAAGTAAGCACCCATTGCGCCTTGAATCTTACAGTCCCAAAGACCAAACTTGGGCACTGTGCCGTCCTTTACGAAATCTCTCATAGAGCTAGGAGTTGCGAAGCCAGTAATTATAACGCTGCCGGATTTGTTAAGATTCTTTGCAGCCTGAGCCATTGCTGGGAGAGCTGTAGAGTCTGGGCAAAGGATAGCGTCAATATCAGCGTAGGTTTGAAGAATAGATTGGCCGATTGTTAAGGATTTTTGAGCGTCCTGCTCGCCGTACTGGGTTGTTACAAGCTCCCACTTAGGATATTTTTCGGATATGTATTTTTTAGCAGCCTCTACCCATGAATTTTGGTCGGTAACTGTTGGGGAGGAATAGAAGAAAGCAAATTTTGCGTTTTCCTTCTTGTCACCTGTTAATTGTGATGCAGCCATTTCAACAAGCATTTCTCCAAGCTGTGTAGGAGTACCTTGTGCTACGTGAAGAGAGCGATATTTTGGGTCAACATCGGAATCCCAGCATACAACCTTAACACCCTTGTCTGCTGCATTCTTAAGGGCTTGATTTAAGCCATCGGGTGAAAGAGAAGAAATAGCCAGTGCGTTTGCCCCTTGGTTTACGGCACTGTTGATAATTTGAACCTGATTAGCTACGGCAGCTTCTGGTGAGCCGTCGTATTTTACGTTAAAGCCAACCTTTTTACCTATTTCCTGTGCGCCTACGTTAGCCGATTCAAAGAACATATTTCCTGTAAGCTTAGGAATAAACACAACGTTTATATCCTTTTTTGGAGCTGTGCTTGCCGCAGCTGCAGGCGCAGCGGAAGCAGCTGGAGCGGCAGAGGCAGCTGGAGCGGCAGAGGCAGCCGGAGCCGCAGAGGCGGCAGGAGCCGGAGCAGCAGAAGCCGCAGGAGCAGGTGCAGGCTTAGAAGCACACCCTGCCAATAAAGCCATAGATACACTTATTACCATTGCTGCAGAAATTAGTTTACGCATTTTTATACCTCCTAAAATTTTTATAATAAAAGGCAAGCAAAGCAATCAATTTGCTTCAATTACCCTTTTTTCAAAATTCTACTTCCCTTTCAAAGCGTCACCCAGTCTGCGAAAATTAAGCTGGCCAGAAATTCCACGAAGTGCTACGGAGAAGACAAGGAGAAGTCCAACGGCTACGCCAATATACTGTGTAGAAACCCCCACCATTTGCAGCCCAAACCGCAGTATACCAACAACTATACTGGCAAGAGCTGTGCCGATTATGCTCCCCTTCCCTCCAGTGATAGCTGTCCCCCCAAGCACAACAGCCGTAACAATAGGCAATGTAAGCTCTGCCCCCAAGTCAGCTCTCGACGAGCCTAAATATGAGGTAAGTACAATACCGGCAACGCTTGCGCTTGCGCCGGAAAAAATATATGTGCTCATAGTTATAAGCCGTGAATCAATGCCGGAGTATCGTGCCGCATTTGAATTTACCCCAACAAGGAAAACGTACCGACCGTATCTGCTTTTATGTAAAATGATGAAGGAAATAATTATGAGTGCAATAAAAATAAGGAAGGGATTGGGAATCCCAAAGATATTTCCGTTGGCTATAGCGATAAATTCCTCGGGATAGCCACCTATTCCCTCAAAGGCACTGGTGCCGGAAAGCCCAATAAGCACAAGCGAAAGCCCCGAGAACAGAAACATTCCTCCAAGGGTAACAACCATAGCTTGCACCCCTGTATAAGCCACCAAAAATCCGCTAAAGGCTCCACAAAGCCCCCCAGCTAAAACAACCAGCGGAAATGTCGCCCAAATATTTATCCCAGCTTTCTTCCATAGCATACCTATATTTATGGAGCTTAACCCCACAATAGAACCTACTGATATGTCTATACCCCCTGTGATAACCACAAAGGTTACAAACAATGAAATAATGCTTATGCATATATAGTCATTTACACTGTAAAGCAAAACGGTGGGCTTTAGGAAATTACTATTAAGGCTGCCGAAAATAGCAATCTCCAAAAAAAGTATAAGTACAAGGGCAGCCTCCCAGTTTAACAGCTTTTTAAGCTTATACATCAGCGTCCCTCTTTTCCTCATGTTTTAATAGGGTTTTGGCAGAAAGCCGTTCCCTTCTAGCCTTTTCAGCCAAATAATTTTGGATAAGTGCATCAGAAACAACAATGGTAATAAGCAAAAGACCGGAAATGGTGTTGTTCCAGAATGCAGGAACCTTAAGGAATACCAAGGCGCTGTTTATGCTATTCATAATAATCGCACCAAGAGCTGCTCCAACAACTGAGCCTGTGCCACCTCCAAGACTTACGCCCCCTAAAACACAGGCAGCAATAGCAGTCATTTCCGCTCCGTTTCCGGCTACATTTCCAACGAAGCCTACCTGACTTACAAAAACCAATCCAGCTAAGGCAGAAAACATTCCGGAAATACAGAAGGCCAAAATTTTTATACGGCTCACTGATATACCAATAAGGTTTGCTCCTCCAACGTTATCTCCAACCGCCGCAAAATATTTGCCCTTTTTTGATTTGGAGAGATAAAACTGAACCAGAATTATTATGATCAAGGTTCCCAGCACAAAAGCGTTAACACCAAAAATATCTGCAAGGGAGAATTTTTTAAAATAGTCCGGTAGGTTCTCTACCCATTTACCCCCGGTATATATGAACATAAGTCCTCGCAACATTCCCATTGTGCCAAGGCTCATAACAATTGAGGGCACCCTAAATGCAACCACTCCAACTCCGTTAAAAACACCGGCTGCCGCTCCAACCAAAAGAGTTACAGCAATAATTTCATACAAAGGCTTCCCGCCACGAAGAAGTGTAGCGGCTACAGCAGCAGACATTCCCAGTATAGCACCTACGGATACATCTATTTCCTTTGTAAGTATTACAAAGGTCATGCCCACGGCTAACAAAACATACATTACACTGCCTCGTAGAGTCATCATAATGGTTTGAGGTTCAATAAAGGCTGGGTTGATTACCCCCACAAGTATAAAAATCAGTGCCAAAAAGGCGGAAACGGAAAGCTCCCTTAGCTGTAAAATCTTTTTAAGCATACTAATATCCGGCCTCCTTTTCATGCACCCCGAAGGACGACGCCATAAGCACGTCGAGATTAATTTCTTCCTTATTAAATATATTGTTGATTCTGCCTTGGTACATGGTAATCGCCTTGTCGCTTAGCTCTACAATTTCCTCTAGGTCGGAGGAAATCAGCATTACTGCAACATTTTGTTCCTTTAGCAGGTTGATTATTTTATAAACATCAGCCCTGGCCGCTGCGTCAATACCTCTTGTAGGCTCGTCAAGTATTACCAGCTTTGGCTCTGTGGTTAAGGTTTTCGCCAGCACAACCTTCTGCTGGTTTCCTCCGGAAAGGGAGCCAACAAGCTGGTCTTGGCCGGTAACCTTTATACGGAAGTCCTCTATGTACTTTTGGGTTAGCTTTGCCTCTGATGCGTTTTTCAAAAAAAGCTTGCCTATTTTGTGCAGCACCGTTGATGAGGTGTTGACGCAAACACTGCTTATGCCAAAAATCCCGTTTAGGTGCCTATCCTCGGGTAAATAATTTAGCCCAAGGTCAATAATATCCCTCAAGGATTTTCCTGTAATATCCTTACCGTCAAACATAACAGAGCCATCTGTAGGAGGATTAATCCCGAAAATCGACATAGCTAAATCTGTGCGCCCTGCTCCCACTACTCCGGCCACTCCTAAAATCTCTCCGCTATACACAGACAGATTTATATTAGAATATCCATAGCCGCTTAACTCCTTAAGCTCAAGAATAGGCGGCTTTTTGTTGTCGGTATGGGCATGGGGCTTCGGCGCATTGTGCTCCACCGCCTTGGCTTCCTGCTTAAAGTCTGCCGGAAGCAAACCCCTAATCAGCATTTCCTTTGTAAATTCGCCCACAGAGCCATCTAATGTAATAATCCCGTCCCTAAGAATAATAACTCTTGTGGCAACTTGAAACACCTCACTTAAGCGGTGAGTTATATAAAATATGGCAATGCCTTCTTTATGCAGACGCTCTATAATTTTAAAGAGAGAGGTTATTTCGTTAAAGGTAAGTGCAGAGGTAGGCTCGTCTAAAATAAGAATCTTGGATTCTCTAAGCAGCCCCCTTAAAATTTCAACAAGTTGCTGCTCCGCAATAGAAAGAGATTTTGCATAGGCGTTAAGATTCAAGTCCCAGCCTAAGGTTTCAATAAGCTTAACAAGCTGCTTTCGTAGCTCCTTTTTATTTTGGTTAAAGCCCAGCACGATGTTTTCTTCCACAGTCATGTTGGGAAAAAGCATAGGCTCCTGGGGCACATAATAAATACCCTTGCTTAAGGCGGCAGAAGGAGTGGACAGGCTAGTTTTTTCCCCTGCAATATAAATGCTTCCGCTGTCCGGCTGGTGTATTCCCATAAGGATTTTCATGAGGGTGCTTTTTCCGGCTCCGTTGCCGCCGATTATAGCCACCACCTCTCCTGCGGAAACCTCCAGGTTAATTCCTTTAAGCACAGGATTGCTAGCAAAGGCTTTGCATAGCTTCTGTATTGAAATTAAAGACGGTTCTGCTGTACCCATTTTCTTAACCTCCAGCATAATAAATAAAACAAATTTCTATTTAACACACAATTGTCTAACAAAACAATAGCATAGGACATTATTTTTGTCAATACGAATTTATGTCACTTTTATACAATACGGGCTTTTGTTGATAATAATTATTAGTATATATACCCCATTATAATGCCTGTCAATTTTTATCTTGCATTATTTGTTTATAATAATAATTTTATACATGCATGTTTAGATAGTAATTGACACAAGGTCGCTTTAGCGTTATAATTTACACAATCAAACATTTGAAATACATTAAAACATTTGTTCAACTCATGGAGGTATTTATATTGGATTACAAAGAAAGCCTAATAGTAAAAACAGCTTGGTACTACTATATGGAAAATATGACCCAGCAAGCCATAGCGGAGCGACTGGGAATTTCCAGAATGCGTGTTATTAAGCTGCTGGACGCTGCCAAAGAACAGAAGATTATCCAATTTAAAATAAGGTCGGACAGCAGTCTGCGTCTGGAAATAGAGCAGCAGCTTATGGAAAAATATCAGCTGAACGACGTTTTTGTGGTGCCGTCAAATACAGCTAACGTTAACGAATCTGTTGCAAAGGCTGCTGCCGTTTATATTAGCGACAGACTGACGGAAAATTGCTTTATTAATGTAGGCTATGGAGATACGGCTTCAAGAACAATTAGAAATCTTGCCCTGTCCTCGGATATTAACCCTTCTCTCGTTTCCCTAACAGGAGGGGTAAGCTACTATATTTCCTCGGCACGCTGGGACTTGACTGGTATGAGACTATACATCGTTCCTGCGCCGCTTATTGCTTCTACTCCGGAAATGGCAAAAGCCATTTTAGACGAACCGGCTGTGACCGAAATTATGAATATGACCCGTTTTGCTAAAATGACAATTGTGGGTGCCGGAAGTGCATCCATGGACGCTACCATATTCAGAGACGGAAAAATGCTTAGCAGCAACGACTTGGCGCTTTTACAGGTTAAAGGGGCTGTGGGAGATATATTAAGCCATTTTATTGACAAAGACGGAAATGAAGTTGAAAGCCCCATTAATAATAGGCTCATTACTACACCATTGTCTGTGTTGAAGGAGCTAACCAACGTTATTTGTGTAGCCGGTGGTGTTGAAAAGGCTGAGATTATTAAGGCTGGAGCCA
>CAYWBF010000122.1:0-7343 GCA_964456085.1 uncultured Eubacteriales bacterium | reverse complement strand
GGATTTTAAAGGCTCTATTGGTGTAAGTGAGGAGACGCTTAAAAATACCATTGTTGATATAGGCAAGGGAGTAAGTCGAAACGGCTTTGATATGCTGGTTATTATAAACACTCATCTGGGGAATCTTAATGCCATAAAATCGGCAGCAAGGGAGCTGCTTGGTACTGTAAAGACTATGTACTTTACCTATCCCAAGGCTTCTCAGATGATTTCTCAAGTAATGGACTCCGCTTCATTTCATAACAGCTTTTTCCACGCCGACGAAATAGAAACCTCCTATATGCTACATCTTTGCCCGGAGCTGGTGGATATGAACAGAGCGCTTAACGAAAACGTTAACGTTCCACAGGATATAGACTACATGCCTATATCCTGGGATAAATTTTCAACCACCGCCGTAATGGGTAACGCCTCTGCCGCTACTGCGGAAAAGGGTAAGCAGGTTATTGAGCATGTTATTAAGTGTATTGTTGAAGCTATTAACAGAAATATTTAATATTAAGCTGTTTAATTGATAAAAAATAGGCTATGTCTTGGATAAAACCAAGCATAGCCTATTTTTTATTATATTCTAACCTACGGATATTGACGAAATAATTCCTTATGCTATAATCCAACTTATTCCATATTCCATATTCTGGAATTAAATATTTTTACTTACTGGCATAAAATATGTTCGTTTATGTAAAAATAATCCAAACATACCTTATGCCATAATTCAAACTCTAAGGAGGAAAGCATGAGCAAAAATTATTTTGACCGAAATGTTAACGACACCGTAACCGACCTAGAAACCTCTCTGGAAATGGGACTGTCTAGCGTAGAGTACAACAAACGGCTCGCAAGCTACGGAAAAAATTCCCTTGAAGGCAAAAAGCCTAAAACCTTTTTTCAAATGTATCTTGCCCAACTTAAGGATTTTTTGGTAATAATCCTTGTGGTGGCGGCATGTGTCAGTATTGCCTTTCATGAGGTGCTGGACGGTGTAATCATACTTGCTATTGTTATATTGAACGCTTTCCTTGGGGCAACTCAGGAAAACAAGGCAAGCAACGCCCTTAAGGCTCTAAAGGAAATGTCAAGCCCCCAAGCAAAGGCCCTCCGTGACGGAAGTGTTGTCAAGGTGCCGTCGGATTCTCTTGTACCGGGGGATGTTGTATATTTGGAGGCTGGGGACTACGTTCCTGCCGACCTTCGTCTTTCCGAAAGCATAAATTTGAAAATAGATGAAGCAGCTCTAACAGGGGAGTCACTGCCTGTAGAAAAAAGAAGCGATATAGCACTCGCCTCCGATGCGCCCCTTGGTGATAGGGTGAACTGCGCCTATATGGGAACAGTTGTAACCTACGGCAGAGGCAGCGGCGTTGTTACAGGCACAGGCATGTCTACCCAAATGGGGCAGATTGCAAAAATGCTGAACGAAACCACTGAGGAAGCTACCCCTCTGCAAAAAAAGCTGGACAGCTTCGGCAAGCTGCTGGGGGTTGTGTGTATAATTGTTTGTGTTGCTATATTTGGGTTGGGTGTTTTGAGGAAGATGCCGCTTCTTGAGGTGTTTATGACGGCTGTTTCCCTTGCTGTTGCTGCTATCCCCGAGGGACTTACCGTTGTTGTGACTGTTGTGCTGGCTCTTGGTATGCAGGCTATGGTTAAGGTTAATACCATCGTTAAGAAGCTTTCGGCGGTAGAAACCCTTGGCTCTACCACAGTGATATGCAGTGACAAAACAGGAACTCTTACCCAAAATAAAATGACCGTTACAAAGGTTTATGACGGTATATCCACTTACAAGGTCACAGGCACAGGCTACAACAAAAACGGCAGCATAGAAAACTTCAGCCTACAAGACGACCAAAGCAAGCTGCTTATGTACGGTGTAGTTTTGTGTAACGACTCCCAATTTGACAACGACAAGGAGCAGATTATCGGCGACCCTACAGAGGGAGCCTTGCTTGTTTTAGGTGAAAAGGTAGGGATTGGCAAAGGGAAGCTTAATACAAGTATGCCTAGAGTACATGAGATTCCTTTTGATTCGGACAGAAAACTTATGAGCAGCTTTCATAATACATCTGAAAATGATGACAGCAAGCTTATTATGTTTACAAAGGGTGCACCAGACGAGGTTTTGCGCCGTGTAACCCATATTTTTAAAAACGGAGTAGTAAGCCCCGTGTCAGAAGGTGAAAAGGACGTAATCGCAGACACAAACCAACGTCTAGCCAACGAAGCCTTAAGGGTGCTGGGCATAGCCTACAGACAGGTTGACAAAATCAACACCGAGGACGAGCTTTCCATGGAGAACAATCTTGTATTCCTTGGGCTTGTAGGCATGATTGACCCTCCTAGAGAGGAAGCCAAGCAGGCCGTAGCTTTATGTAAGCAAGCTGGCATTAAGGTGAAAATGATAACCGGTGACCATAAAATCACTGCATCAGCCATTGGAGAGGCTCTGGGCATAATCTCAGATAAAACAAAAGAAAAGGCCTTATCCGGCTCGGAGTTAAGCGAGCTTACAGATAATGACCTTAAATCACATGTAAAATCCACAAATATATTTGCCAGAGTATCCCCAGAGCATAAGGTTCGTCTTGTTACCGCCTTAAAGGAAAACGGAGAAATCGTTGCAATGACAGGTGACGGAGTAAACGACGCTCCTTCGTTGAAAAAGGCTGACATTGGTGTTGCAATGGGCATAACAGGCACAGACGTTTCTAAGGAAGCCGCCGACATGATTCTTACAGACGATAATTTTGCCAGTATAGTAAGAGCCGTCGAGGAAGGGCGCACAATCTACAACAATATTAGAAAGGTTGTAGCCTATCTGCTTTCCTGTAACATAGGCGAAATTCTGCTTATTTTCAGCGCAATGCTATTTATGATGCCAGTTCCACTTGTTCCTATTCAGCTTTTGTCCATAAACCTGGTTACAGACGCTTTTCCGGCATTTGCCCTTGGAATGGAAGCAAAGGAGGAGGGTGTAATGGCTATTCCTCCTCGTGACCCTAAAGCTTCTATTGTTGACAAGGAAATGAAAATGGCTGTTGCATTTCAATCCATCGCCCTTGCCTTGGGCGCACTTGGTTCATTTATCTATGCAATTAGGCTGTATGATACTAAGACAGCCTCCACCTTCTGTTTTATTACCTTAATAGTTGGCGAGCTGTTAAGAGTCTACTCCTCTCGCTCCGAAACAATCAGTATATTTAAAATGAAGATTTTCTCTAATTCATTTTTAAATAAAGCGGTGTTTTTCTCCCTAATCTTTTTATTTGCTACGGTTTACGTTCCGTTCCTTAATCCTATATTTAATACCGTTGCTTTAAGTGTTTCTCAATTTTTGATAGCTATTTGTTTTTCCTTGCTGCCGTTGTTGGGTGGAGAGTTGGCTAAGATTTTTTCCGGTAGGAAAAGCTCTAGTCCAAGGACTGCTTAGTTATCAACCATAGTATTAATTCAAAAAGCTACCTGTTTCGGAAGGTAGCTTTTTTGCGTTGATAAACTATATAATTCCCTTTATGTATTTTTGGGTTAATTCCTTCTGCGGATTAGAGAAAAGCTCCAAGGTTTCGTTATGCTCAATAATTTCCCCGTTGTAAAAAAACACTGTATAGTCCGAAATGCGCCTAGCTTGCTCCATATTGTGAGTTACCATTATTATTGTATATTTGGACTTAAGCTCCATGAGCAGCTCCTCTATTTTAAAGGTAGAAACCGGGTCAAGAGCGGAGCACGGCTCGTCAAATAACAACAGCTCCGGCTCAAGCATTAAGGCTCTTGCAATACAAAGTCTTTGCTGCTGTCCTCCCGATATTTTCATGGCATTTTTGTTTAGCCGATCTTTAACCTCTTCATATAAGCCTGCTTCCATTAGCTTTTTTGTAGCAGCTTCTACCATTTTCTCCTGTTTGTCAGAATAATGCTCCTTTATAGGCAAGAGCATGTTTTGCATTATTGTCATAGGCAAAGGATTTGGCTGCTGAAAAACCATGCCTATGTTTTTTCTTAAACCCTCTACAAATTTTTTACCATTGGTAGAATATACTTTAGTTTCTCCTATTTTTATTTCTCCTTCTAAGTAAAAAGAAGGAATAAGGTCATTTAAGCGATTTATAGAGCGTAAAAGTGTTGACTTTCCACAGCCTGATGGGCCAATAAAGGCATATATGGAATTTCTAGGTATATCCAGTTCAATATTTTTAAGTACATGCTGCTTTCCATAGTATGCATTTACGTTTTTAATGCTTACATAAGTATTGTGCACTCTATTCACCTCCCTTTATGCTGCCCATGCTTCCAATGACTGCCGTTACTCCGTTTAAGACAATTATAATCACTATTAATACAACAGACGCTCCAAAGGCAACGGAATAATTATTGCCCTCCCCTGCCGGAGAGGTGTAATAAATATATGTAGTAAGTGTAGAACCTGTATTTTTAAGGGTAGATAACAAATTCTGCGGCAAATACCATGGCTGCTCGCCTGTCATTCTAAGGCTGCCTCCCAGTGTGAGCCATACAATAGCAGTATCACCTATAATTCTGCCCATACCTAAAATAACCCCTGTAATCAGCCCATTTTTTGCGGCAACTAACACTACCTTGCTTATAGTTGTCCATTTTGTTGCACCCAGTGCCAGAGAACCTTCTATATATGACTTGGGTACTGAACTAATGGCTTCAAGCATTGCTTTAATTACAAAGGGCAGAATCATTATAGCCATAGCTATAGATGCCACAAGAAATGACTTACCGTAAGCCCTGCTAACCCCTTCCACCTCCTCAACGGGTGTAGACAAAAATGACAAGACGGGCATAGTAAAAATAGACAGTGCGAAAAGCGCCACAACAACCGTAGGAATGCCTGATAAAACATCAATGCTGGTTTTTATTGTAGCTTGTAGTATGCCTCTCTTTGAGTAGAAGCAGAGATAAATAGAGGTTGCAAGAGCAAAAGGAAAAGCAACCACAATACCCATAACCGTCAGAATAATTGTTCCTACAAGAGGGGTTAAAATCCCCCCTGCCTCCGTATCAATGGCAGATGGATTAGGCTCTCTAAGCAAAAACTCCAGACTTAGTACCTCTGCACCATAATAAAACACGCATAAAATTATAAACAAGCATCCTGCAACCACTATACCTATTGCCGCAAGACTTGAAATATATCCAAGCTTAGAAGAAGCGTCATAATTTCTTGGCTTACTCATCATAGCCAGCCTGCCTCCTTAATATGTTTTCTATTAGCTTTGCAGTACCCGATAGTATAGCCCCAAATATTAGCAGTATTGCGCCGCATGAAAACAAAGCACTTTCTACAGCAGGTACGCTCATCGCCTCGGACTTGTTAACAATTGCGGCTGAAAGAGGAAGTATTGGTGTAAGCAGCGAGGCTAAGCCATGACTTAAGTCAGGAATTAACCCAAGACCGCCGCATACCATTGAAACCGCTATTGCTTCCCCAATACCTCTCCCTGCTGCAAGAATAATACTGGCAATAATGCCAGAACGGGCAGAAGGCAGAATAATTTTCCAAACAACCCTAAAATGGCTCATGCCAAATCCATACCCTGCCTCTTTATAGCTTCTTGGAACAGAAGAAATGGCATCTACCGAAAGGGAAATAACCATAGGAACAACCATAAAGGTTAATACAACAACAGAAGCCAGCAAACCCTTTCCTGTCATTTGAAAAAATTCCAAAAATTCTATTTGCATATCCACCGAAACAAAGGTATTTTCTATGAAAGGTACAACGGCAATAATACCTATTAATCCAAAAACAACAGATGGAATAGAGGCAAGCAATCGCACAACCGCTGTTAATACCCCAAAATACCGCCTTGGAAGAAATTCACAAATAGCCACGCTTGCCATTATCCCAATAATACCAGCAAATAACACGGAAATAACAGTAGATATAACAGTTCCCATAATAAGCCCCAGCATACCAAAGTTCAAAACCGGCTCCTCTACAGGTGCATAAAACGCTTCGGAAATCTGCTCGTCAAAGCCAGTGCTTATATAAAGCCCGGTTCCACTTTCCTTCATAACAGGCAAGGCCTTGGAAAAAACACATATAAAAATAAAAACAATTATTATAATGCTTACAAAAGAGAGTGCTCGTATTATGCCCTCTGCAACCTTATCCTTCATATAAAATAACCTCCTAGTATCTTGCAACAGCTACCCAAGTATTTTTACAAAGACAGAGCCATAAAAAATTCAAAATAAAAAAATGTGGCGAACCACATTTTTTTATTTAAAGCTTTATCAAATCATGAGTTTTATATTATTTAATGTGAGTTAGACGAAATTGCAAAAACCGCAATTTCGTCTAACTCACGTTATTTAATTGAAATATACCCTTCTTTTACAACTATTTCGTCTTGAGCTGCCTTGCTTCTTAAATAATCAATAAGCATTGCGGAAGAACCACTTGGGGCACCCTTTGTGAATACAAGCAATTGCCTGCTCATTGGGTACTTTCCTGAGGTAACTGTTTTTGAATCAGGCATAATACCGTCAATTGACACAGCCTTAACGGATTCATCAACAAAGCCTATGGAATCAAAACCAATAGCGTTTGCATTTTTTGCAACAGCTTGCTTTACAAGCGCGGAGGAGGTATGAGGAGTAGCAGTTTTTACTACCTTTTTCTTATCAAGAAGCATTTCTTCTAATGTGGCTAATGTTCCTGAGCCTGTTTCACGGGTTTGTACAAGGATAGGTGCGTTTTTGCCGCCTACGTCCTTCCAGTTCTTAATTTCGCCCAAGAAAATTTTAGCGGCTTGTTCCTTTGTTAGGTTTGTTACGCCGTTCTTTGGGTTTACGATTACGGCAATACCGTCGTTTGCCACAACAAATTCTGTTAAGGATTTCTTTTCGTCAGGGGTTAATGCACGGCTTGACATACCTACATTGTTTGCACCGTTAATCGTATCCTTAATGCCTGCTCCCGAGCCGCCGCCGGAAACGGGAATGGATAGACCTTTGGTTCTTGCTATAAGCTTATCGGCGGCGGCTTGAAGAATAGGCTGAACGGTGGTGGAGCCTGAAACCTTTACTGAACCTGTCATGTTCGAGAAATATTTTAAAGAGACTGTGTTTTTCTTACTGTCGAAGGTTGCTTCTGCATTAATAGCCTGTGAAACAGCCTCTAGGGGCAAATAAACCTTGCTGTTTATCATTTCTACAGGAGCGTCAAGGCTTTTTTGTGCTCCGTCGCTTGTGAAGTCGGTTTTGTCAACAAAAAAAACGGCTGTATGAGCGGCTGTTTTTAAGGTTACTTGCTTTTTGGCAGCGTCCCAGTTAACAGTTGCGCCGAAGGATTCAGAGAGTAAGGT
>CAYWBF010000121.1:0-7346 GCA_964456085.1 uncultured Eubacteriales bacterium | reverse complement strand
GGGAAGCTACTAAACCGGCGTAAATTAAATGGATTATCTTTATTCGATTATCTGATATTTGAAATTTATCAATAATTTCTTTAGTTCCGTCTGTAGAGCCGTCATCAATAATCAAAAGTTCAAAACATGTGTAAGTCTGGCTTAAAATGCTTTCAATTGCTTCTCCAATAAACTCAGCACAGTTAAATACAGGAAGGACTACCGATATTTCAACCACAATCTACACTTCCTTAATATAGTAATATTGTCTACTCTTGTTTTTTATTTTTTACCAACACCCCATAAAAAACCGTCATAATCAAATGATCAAAAATCATATGAACATCTTCGGTAAGCTGCATATTGTCCACAGGCACATTCAATGAAATATGGCACATACCAGCCAGCTTTCCACCAGAGTACCCAGTAATTCCAATAGTTGTAACCCCGGCCTGATCGTTAGCATACTCAATAGCATTTAAAACATTAGGCGAGTTACCACTGCCGGAAAGCCCAATTACCAAATCTCCAGATTTCAGCTTATTAACAAGCTGAAATTCAAAAACCTTCTCATACCCAATATCATTAGCAATAGCCATAACAGTAGGTACATTATCATTTAAACACACAAAATTAAACTTCTTCTCCAAATATTCCGAAAGTCCCTTATTAAAATCATTAGCAAAATGTGAGGCTGTAGCTGAACTGCCGCCGTTGCCGAAAATATATATATTACCCCCGGCTTCATATGCAGTCTTTATAGCACATATGACTTTATTTATTGCATCTATATCTAAGCTGTTAAGCACTTCAATTTCCTTCTGCAAATATTCCTTAATATAAGGCCTAAAATCATTATCCATAGTCTTTCAACCTTTCCAGTAGCTACTTTAATATAATATCTACTGCCTCCGTCAAGCTCTCGCATACAAAATCTGGCTTAACATCAAATTTTTCGTCCTTACCGCCATACCCGGTTTTTAAAAGAATAGTTTTCAAGCCGGCATTTACACCTGTCTGAATATCTATAGTAGTATCGCCAATAATCCATGAGCAACTCAAATCTATATTAAAACGTTCCTGAGCCGCCATAATCATTCCCGTTTTAGGCTTTCTGCAATTACATTCGATTTTAAATATGGCGTTCTCCCCCTCATAACCCTTGTCAGGGTGGTGAGGGCAAAAGTAAAGGCCGTCCACATATACGCCCTGATTCCCAAGGAGAGTATACATTTTTCTATGAGTAAGTCCTAACTCCTCTATTGTACATAAATTTCTTGCAACAACAGGCTGGTTAGTTACGACGACACAAATATACTCTGAGCTATTAATCTTCTTTATTGCATCAACGACCGTACTCTCCAATTCAAAGTCCTCGTGCCTATGCAAAAAGTTCTTCTCTACATTTATAGTACCGTCTCTATCCAAAAATATACATTTTTGGGGAAAAGCAAGACACCGCTTTTTTACAATACCATTAAGCATGTCCTCCTCAGCCCTCTCAAGTCGTTGAGGAGTCCCAACATCTTTAACATACTCCGAGGAGGAATAGGAATAAATCTCCCTATACTCATTTATCAGCCGTAAAATTATATCCTTCTCCAAATCTAGCTTCCCAAGAGCAGTAACATAATCAAAAACTCTAGGACTAAACATATATATACCAGCATTAACGCAGTTTTCATAATAATAGTCTCTAACATTCTTTTTTGAATCAAAACCCACAACCTTATCCGTATTTTGCTCAACGATTAAAATATCACTGTCAAAAGGATGAGAATTAGGGTGAGTAAAAAGCGTAGCTAAAGAGGATTTTTCTTTATGAAAGTCTATCATTCTGCCTACATCAATATCAAAAACAACATCTCCAAGTATAAGCAAAAAATCTTCTTGAATCCTACCCTTCAAAAAATAAAATGAACCGGCAGTACCAAGAGGAGTTTCTTCTATTATATATTCAATGCTAACCCCAAAATCCTTACCTCCTTTAAAAAAGGCGGTAATTTTTTCGTGCATGTAGCCTGCAATAATGATTATACTGGTTATTCCGTTCCGTTTGAGCACCTCAATTTGGTGCTGCAAAATAGGCTTTCCGCAAACCAATGCCATTGGCTTAGGGATTTGGTCTTTTGTTAGGTCGGTCAGCCTTGTGCCTTTTCCGCCAGCCATAATTACTGCGTGCATAAAATATGCTCCCTTGCCGCTTCCGCAACTGCTTCATCAGAAGTCATGGTTGCCTTCCAGCCCTTTTTATATATCTTTTCCATGGAATATTTAAAATTAGGCACATCGCCCTTCCAGCCTACCTTGCCGCCGGAATAAACAAAACTTACGTCAGCAAGCTTCATAGTGCTGCAAACTATTTCAGCGATTTTAGTAACCCTTGTTTCTGTTTCCACACCAATATTATAAATCTCTACACCCTCTGCAACACTGTCAGCAAGCAAAACTATGCCATCAACCAAATCCTTAACATGCAAATAAGGCTTGCTTTGCTCACCATCTCCAAGAATATGAAGCTGAGCACTGTTTGCCCGAAGCTTGTTAACAAAATCATAAACAACCCCGTGGGTTAGTCTACTGCCTAAAACGTTAGGAAATCTAAAAACTAAAGCACTGATTCCGTTCATACTGCAAAAAGCATGAATGAATGCTTCAGAGGAAAGCTTTGCCGCTCCGTAATAAGAAACAGGCTGTAAATTTGCGGATTTTTCCGTTAACACAATACCTGCTTTATCCCCGTATACAGCAGAGGTAGAAGGAAAAAAAAGTTTTTTAACATCATAGCGTCTCATACACTCCAAAACGTTATATGTAGTCAAAAAAGTATTTTTAAGCTCAATCCCCGGTGACTTGGAGCTTGCTTGTATATCAGAGTTAGCAGCCATATGAAAAATATAATCAATATTTTCTGCCTTAAAAATTTCATCAACCTTTTCAAGACAACCCAAATCAGCATTATAGAACTTAAATCGCTCATCATTCATCAAATGGCGTATGTTTTCCATTTTCCCAAGAAAAAGGTTGTCCACACAAACAACATAATGATTATCAGAAATAAGTCTGTCAGCCAGATGGCTTCCAATAAAGCCAGCACCTCCTGTTATTAAAGCTCTCATTAAATTAAACAACCCCTATTCCCAATATTTATCTCCAATAAAAATAATGGAGGTACCCTGCTGCTCAAAGGAAAACTTCATTTCCTTAAGAGAAATGGCACTTCTAAGCCGCTCCTGATTTTCCTTTTCACAATAAAACAACAAAAAACCTCCACCGCCAGCACCAAGAAGTTTACCTCCCAATGCTCCATTTTTAAGAGCAAGGTCATAGTAGTAGTCAATCTGATTATTGCTTATGCCCGAAGCCAATCCTTTTTTTAACTGCCAGCTTTCATTAAGAATATGCCCAAAGGAGCCTATATCGTTGTTTTGAAGGGCATCTCTCATTTCCTCAGTAAGCCTGCACATTTTTAAAAGCATATCAACATTTGAAGGCTTGCTGTTGTTTTTATCCTGCTGGGATAAAATGCTGTTAGCCTCACGAACCTCACCTGTATAAAACATAAGAAGATTTTCCTGTAGACTTCTATAGGTTTTGGGAGACATTATAATCGGCTCAACAAAAACCGAGCCATCATAATTAAATCTGTAAAAATTAAGCCCACCGTAAGCAGCGGCATATTGGTCTTGCTTGCCTATTGGGCTTTTTATTTGGTTTATCTCAATGTCACAAGCTTCCTCCGCAATAAAGCCCTTGGACTTCATTTTCCCCATATAAGCGTATAGCGTATTTAGCAGTCCCACCGTAAAGGAGCTTGAGGAGCCAAGACCTGTCCCAGCCGGAATATCAGCGGTACTTGTTATTTCAACTGTATTAATATTATATTTTGAAAGTACATATTTAAAAATTTTATGCTCAATCAAGCTTAAATCAGTTACGGACTCGGTTTTTGAATACTTTAGCACGGTAGTTCCGCTAGTAAAGTAGGGGTGTATGGAAAGGTACATATACTTGTCGATAGTAGTGCTCAACACACAACCGCTATGCTTAGCATAAAAACTGGGTAAGTCCGAGGCTCCACCACAGAAGCTTACCCTAAAAGGGGTTTTTGATATTATCATTAGCAACACCTAACATTTACAAATTATCTGTAAAAAATTGAACATCTTCTATAATGAATATATGCTACACCATTTTTATGAATCCTTCAATAATTTTCTCAATAAAATTCAAAAAAATAGTGATGCATAAAAACCGTTGAAATAAATCAAATTATATCAAAGGCTCAAATACATCACCGGAAAATCAAAGCTCACCAGCTGGATTATGAAAATATGGATAAAAACAGCAGCAAGTTTACACAAACTTTACATAAATATTACAATAAGGTGTTGACAATATTACAAAGAGAGGGTATAATCCAATCATTAGATTAAATGTTAAGGATTGGAGGTTGGAAATATGAAGAGTAGGAATAAGCTTTTGGGTTATTTGCTGATAGCGCCTACATACACATTGTTTACATTGTTTTTTGCGGCGCCACTTGTGTATTCGTTCATGCTTATGTTTTATGAATGGAATGGTTTTTCAAAAACGAAAAAATTTGTTTTGTTTAAAAATTTTGCCATGCTGCTTAATAATGATGA
The DNA here is from genome assembly GCA_964456085.1 of uncultured Eubacteriales bacterium. Lineage (GTDB taxonomy): Bacteria > Bacillota > Clostridia > Lachnospirales > CAYWBF01 > CAYWBF01. Next base: position 2,721 of record CAYWBF010000121.1, on the reverse strand, counting down.
TTTCATTAATGCTTTGGCAAATACCTTTATGTATGCTGTAGCTACCAGCCTTTTGGCCATAGCCGTGGCTTTGGTGCTTGCGGTTGTGGTGCAGAACGGTATTTTGGGGTATGACCTTATTAAAGGCTTGTACTTTTTACCACATGTTGTTTCTCTGGTTGCTGTTTCTGTTGTTTGGAGCTGGATTTTTATGCCTGGTCCAAGCGGTTTGGTTAATACCTTTTTGGGTTATTTCGGAATTAAGCCTCAAACCTGGCTGGCAGACCCAAACTTGGCGATGCCGTCCCTGATTATAATCGGGGTGTGGAAGAGCCTTGGGTATAACATGATAATTATTATAGCTGGGCTGCTCACTAGTCCACGATCCATTTACGAGGCGGCAGAGATTGACGGGGCAGGAAAGTTGAAAATTTTCTTTATGATTACCCTGCCGTTGTTAAAGCCTACTATGTTTTTTGTGGCTGTGTCCTCAACTACCGCTTCACTTTTTCAGGTATTCGACCTTGTAAAAATTACAACAGGCGGCGGGCCTGTAGGTTCCACGGAGATGCTTGTTACCTACCTGTACAAAATGGGCTTTGTGGAATATAAGCTGGGATATGCTTCTGTTATTGCCTTTGTGCTGTTTTTTATAGCCATAGCAATTACCCTTGTCCAAAAGATGTTTATAGAAGGAGGCGGCGAGCAATGAGCAAAGGTGCAAAAATTCTCAAAAGCCTTATAATATACTTTGGGGCGTTTACAATGCTTCTGCCTTTTTTGTGGATGCTCTCCACTTCGCTTAAGCCCCCGGAGGAAATTTTTGTATCACCAATTAAATGGCTGCCCTCTTACCCGTATATAAAAAATTACATTAATGCAGTAACCTTTTTCCCCTTTGTTAAGTTTCTCACTAACAGCGTTATTGTTACCCTAGGAATTATTGTGGGTCAGCTAATCACCTCCGTGCTTGCGGCCTATGCCTTTGCACGGATTGATTTCCCCGGTAGAGAGGTGCTGTTTGTAATTTTACTATCAGCGCTTATGCTTCCGGCGCAGACCATTATGATTCCTATGGTAATTATTCTGCAAAAGGTTGGGCTTATTAATACCCTTCAAGGACTGATAGTCCCTTTTAGCTGGAGTGCACTCATTGTGTTTTTACTTAGGCAGTTTTTTATGAAGCTTCCGCTGGAGGTAGAGGAGTCGGCTAAAATCGACGGGTGCAGTCTCATGCAGATACTTATAAAAATTATTCTGCCCATTTCAAAGCCCATTATATCTACAGCCATAATTTTAATTTTCGTGTATGCATGGAATCAATATTTTTGGCCGTTACTAATCGTAAGCGACGAAAAATATTACACACTCCAGCTTGGTCTTTCATATTTTAAGGAGCAAAACCTTATTGAAACCGACTGGGGCGCTCTTATGGCAGGAACTGCCCTTGTAATGGTTCCGGTAATTTTAGTTTTTACTGTATTCCAGAAAAAGGTTATTGAAAGTATCGCCTTTTCCGGAAGTAAGGAATAAAAAAAAAAGGAGAGTAAGTTATTATGAAAAGATTTATTAAAAATGCAGCAGCAATGATTTTAGGAGCGGCTATTTTAGCAGGCTGTTCCTCGGGTGCGGCAAGCAACCCACCAAGTGCGCCAGCGGCGACTCCAAGTGCAGCTCCGGCTGCTTCTGCGGCTCCGGCAGCTTCTCAAGCCGCTCCACAACAAAGCGAGGCCCCAAAAAGTCCAGTAGAAATTTCCTTCTGGCATGGCTACTCCGCTGATAAGGCGGCAAAGCTTGACGAGGTTGTGAAAAAGTACAACGAGGCTAACCCGGGTGTAACAATTACTCACAAGTTTGTTGCACCAAGCGAGGAAATGCTTCAAAAGGTTCAAACCTCTCTTATGGCAGGTGAGGTGCCGGATTTATTATGGGGTGCCCCAACATGGACAGGTGTGCTTGAAAGCACAGGCAAGCTTTTAGAGGTAGGCGCAATAATTGACGATAACTACAAGAAGGATATTCCAGAAGGCTTATGGAATGTTGGTAAGTACAACGAAAAAATTTACTCTGTGCCTATTGAAGCAGGCACACTTGTATTAATCTACAACAAGGACGATTTTGATAAAGCAGGTATTAAGGAAGCTCCTAAGACTTGGGAAGAGCTTTACAATGTAGCTAAGCAACTTCAAACCGACAGCAAAAAAGCTATCTGGATGCCAATTGTTCCAAACGAAAGAACTACATGGACATGGTTATGCTTCTTAGGCCAAAACGGCGGAGATTTATTAACTCCAGATTACAAGACAGTAGGCTTTGACAGAGAGACTGGCCTTGAAGCATTAAAATATTACACAAGCTTTGTAACAGAGGATTTAGCACCTGTAACTGTAGGTCAAGACCCATTTGTTGAAAACCAAGTATCTATGGTAATCGCAACTCAAGGCGCAGCTAACTCCTACATCAATAAGTACAACATGAACATTGGCGTTGCTATGCTTCCTCAAAACAAAAAGCAAGCTACCGGACTTGGCTCAAACCACTACTTTATGTTTGACAAGGGCGATGCAGCTAAACAACAGGCTACTTTAGATTTTGTGAAGTATATGACAACAGGTGATGCACAGGCTGACTGGGTTATCGCTACAGGCTACCCACACCCTCCCCTCAGAGAGCAGGCAGGGGCGTGGCCAACTGCCGTTTATAATAATTGGTCAGTTTCCGTTGGCAAATCGACCAGTGAGG
>CAYWBF010000120.1:0-7392 GCA_964456085.1 uncultured Eubacteriales bacterium | reverse complement strand
CCCGAGCTAAAATCCTACAACTTTAAGCTAGGATTTAACACCACAGAAAACTCTGTGCGTGGCGAAATGGCAAAGGAATTCAAAAAAATACTTGAAGAGGACAGCAAAGGCAGACTAAAAGTAGATATTCACCCGGCAGAGGCTTTGGGAAGTGAGCAGGAGCAGATTGAATCTGTGCTTGTTGGTGCTCAAGACTTCTCATTCCCCGGCGGCGGTGCAATGGCTAACGTAGACCCTGTTTTCGGGGCAATTACACTTCCTTTCTTTACAAAAGGCTATGACGACGCTCATTCAAAAATGGACGGCGAGGTTGGTGCCTACTGGAAAAAAACGGCAGAAGCAAAGGGCTACAAAATCCTTGGCTTTGGCGACCTTGGCTTTGCTCAAATTACCAACTCAAAGAAAGCAATAAACTCCGTAGATGACATGAAGGGCTTAAAAATGAGAAGCCCCAACGAGCCTGTACTTATGAATTCCATGAAGAGCATGGGCGCCTCCGTTGTTGCTATGCCATTTACAGAGGTTTACTTGGCGCTTCAACAGGGCGTTGTTGACGGACAGTTTAATCCACTCGATGCTATATACCAGACAAAATTCCATGAGGTTCAAGATTATTTGGCTATTGTAAATATTTTCTGCTACAACATTAACTTCATCACCAGCACCAAGCTTTGGAGCGAGCTTGATGATGAAGCTAAGGCAATTATCGAAAAAGGTGCTGCTGCTGCCATTCAAAAATCAAGAGACTACTACAAAAACGGCGATGCAGAATTTTTGGAGAAGCTAAAACCTTCCTTTAAGGAGATAACTACCCCTGATACAGAGGCATTTAGAAATGCTGTTCAGCCTGTTTATGATGATTTCTCCAAAAACGTACCAGCGGACTTTGCCGCATTATTAAATAAATAATATCTGTAATCAAAGAAAGCGCCCGTTAGGACGCTTTCTTTCCATTAATGTGAGTTGAGCCGCGTGGACTCACTTTTCCATGAACAAAAAATGTGGGGTGTAGAGCAATTTAACAAAATGTTGTCAGGTTGGGAGCAAAAATAACGAACGCTTCTACGTTATTTTTGCTCCCAACCTGACTACCATTTTGAAAATTACTGTAAGGGGGCAGTCTTGTGGAAAATGGAATTTTTGAAAAAATAGATGGCTACCTTAATAAATTAAAAAAGGTATTTGAAACCATCTGCGGTTTGCTTGTTGCTGGGCTTACAGTTGTTGTTGTATCGGAGGTTATCAGTCGGTATTTTTTAGGCCTGCCTATTGCTATCACCGGAGAGCTTACAAACGTTATGTTCCCCTGGATTACAGGGCTTGCTGCCATAATCATTACTATTAACCAGGACAACATCTCTCTGGTTATTTTAAAGGATAAGCTTTCCCCTGTGCCTAGATACATTGTGGATATTGGCATTTATTTGCTGTGCCTCGCCTATTCCACAATGATGACCTACTCCAGCGTGAAGCTTTCCTTTGAGCTTAAGTCCCAAAGAATGGCTCTGTTAAAAATCAGCAAGGCTTATTTATATGGCGCAATAGTAATAGCTTTTGTGTTTATCACCTTGGTTTTGTGCTACCAGATGATTAAGCGTATAGCTCAAGGCGTGGAAGGAGACGGACAGAAATGATTTGGATTGTTTTAGTATGTTTCTTTGCAATGATTGCCGTTGGTGTGCCCATTGCCTTTTCTATGGGGCTTACAGGTGTATCCTATATACTTGCCAGCGGTGTGCCTATTTCTGTTGCAACCCAGCGGTTTTTCTCCAACACCCAGTCCTTTTCCTTTTTGGCGGTGCCTTTCTTTATTCTGGCTGGAAACCTAATGGTTGAAGCCGGAATTGCCAGAAGAATTATTAATTTTGCCAACGTGCTTGTGCGGCAGCTTCCTGGAGGGTTGGGCTGTGTGTCTGTTGTAACAAGTATGATTATGGCTGGTGTTTCCGGCTCATCTGTTGCGGACGCTTCTTCCGTTGGGAGTATTCTTATTCCAGAAATGGAGCAGAAGGGCTACTCCAAGGCATTTTCTGCCGCCATTAATGCTACCAGCTCCGTAGTAGGCATAATAATCCCCCCAAGCAGCACAATGATTATCATTGCCTGGATTGCTAATCTTTCCGTGGCGAAGATGTTTATTGCCGGAGCTATTCCGGGTATTATGATTGGGCTTACATATCTTGTTGTAACTATTATTATTTCTATTAAGCGTGGCTATCCTCGTGAAAAGGCCGCCAGTATTGGAGAAATATTTTTTGCCGCTAAGGACGCTATCTGGGCGTTGATTCTACCTATTTTTCTTATTGGCTCTATTGTATTGGGCATTGCCACTCCTACAGAATCAGCTTCCCTTTCAGCCGCTTACGCTTTAATTGTAGGTGTGGTTGTTTATAGAACCTTGAATTTTAAGAACATAGCTTATGCCCTCATTGAAACGGCAAAAGGTACTACTATAGTAATGATGGTTGTTTGCAGCGCAAGTATTTTCACTTGGGTTTTAATAAGAGAAAATATCCCTACTATGATAGCGGACGCTTTGCTTGGCTTAAATTTGCCTAACCCTGTTTTATTGGGGGCTATGGTTGTTATCTTGTTTGTCGCCGGCATGATTATGGACTTGGTGCCTAACCTTTTTATTTTTATACCCATATTCTTCCCCATCACTAACGCAATGGGCATCGACCCCATACATTTTGCTATTGTAATGCTTTGCGCCCTTGCTTTGGGATTGTTTACCCCACCTGTGGGTACGACGCTGTTTATTTCCTGTAATATTGCAAAAAACACCATCGAAGATACTTTTATGGATTTAGTGCCCTTCTTTGTTTCCGGTGTAATAATTGTTCTGCTAATAACATACTTCCCATTTTTAACACTTTGGCTGCCAAATCTCTTTTTTAAATAAAATATAGGATAGGAGGACGGCTACTTGGAGAAATACAATGAATATGCTCTATCCCAGCTTAAAAAGCTGATTGCCTTTAAAACTGTTAACCCTTCCGGGAATGAAAGAGAAGCTGCCGAGTATATTGGGGAGCTGCTCTTGGATATGGGGTTTGAAGTGAAGTATGCACACTTAAATGAAAGCAGAAGCTCTCTTGTTGCTTCCTATGGAAATGGAGAGGGCAAAACTCTATGCTTTAACGGACATCTGGACGTAGTGCCTGCTAATAATCAAGGCTGGACAAGTGATCCCTTTGAGGCTGTTGTAAAGGACGGAAAAATTTTTGGAAGAGGCTCTTGCGATATGAAGGGCGGAATAGCCGCCATGCTTGCCGCATCTAAAAAGCTTGTTGATGAGCACAAGGAAATTAAGGGAAGGCTTGTGTTGACCTTTGTAGCTGATGAGGAGCTTGATAATTTGGGAATGCACTCTATACTTGACTTTCCCGAGGTAAAGACAGCTGACTATGTGGTTATTGGGGAGCCTACCTCCTTAAATATAAACATAGCCCATAGAGGTACAGCTCGCTATATCATAAAGGTAAAGGGCAAAAGCTGTCATTCCAGCAAGCCTCAGGAGGGTATTAACGCAGTATACAAAATGTGTGCTGTTATTAATGAAATTGAGCGGCATAACGAAGCACTGGCCTTAATAAAGCATGAAATTTTACCTCCGCCATCTATTGCTGTTGTAATGATTGATGGTGGAGAAAAGGATAATATTATTCCCGGGGAATGCTCTATCCGGGTTGACCGCAGGCTTATTCCGGGGGATACGAAGGAGAGCGTTAAGAAGGAGCTAACGGAGCTTTTAGAAAGGATAAAATCCAAAGACAGCCAGCTTGACTATGAAATAACACCTTATATTTACCTAGCGTCTGGTGAGGTAAAAAAAGACAGTGATGTAGTACGCACTGTGGAAGCCGCTTATGTGGATTGCTTTGAAAAAAATCCTGTTGTGTGTGAATTTCAAGCTACCTGCGAGCAGACACTTTTGACTACCAAAGGTATTCCTACATTAATATTTGGGCCGGGGAGTATTGACCAGGCTCATACTATAAACGAATTTGTAAATGAGTCTGAATTGTATGACTGTGTGAGGCTTTATAATAAATTGATGTGTAATGTTTTATTATAGCCGTTTCCAAGGAGAGGTATTTTATGGTAAGTAATATTTTAACCCCGGCTGTTGTAATAGACCTAGACATTGCAGAAAAAAATATAAGGGACATGCTTGATATTACAAAGGCATACGGTATTCTGCACAGACCCCATATAAAGGCACATAAAAGTGTTTTTTTTGCTAGGAAGCAAGTTGACGCTGGGTGTGTGGGCATAACCTGTGCTAAGCTTTCAGAAGCAGAAGTTATGGCTGACCACGGCTTTACCGATATTCTCATTGCTTTTCCCATAATAGGCGAGCTTAAGCTGGATAGACTGGGTAAGCTTTTGGAAAAAGCAGATGTTTCTACTATTATAAATAGCGTTCAAGGGGCAGAGGGGTTGTCCCGTCTAGGAGAGCGGTTGGGTAGAAAAATTAATGTGTTTATTGAGCTTGACGGGGGTATAAATAGAGGAGGCTTAATTTTTGGACAGCCTGCCTTAGATTTCGCCCTTAAGGTAAAGGGGCTTCAAGGCATACATATTTGCGGTTTAATGTACTATGGGGGAACTATTTACGGCGAGGCTACCCAAGAAGGGTTGATAAGCAAAACTAAACAGGAGTTGGAGCATTTAACCTATACTCGGGATTTGCTTAATGCAAACGGGTTTGACATTAGGATATTAAGCACAGGCTCCTCCCTTTCAGCCAGACTTGCAGAACACTTGGAGGGGGTTACAGAGGTTCGGGCTGGAAATTATATTTTTAATGATGGGGCTTCCCTTTGGCAAGGGCTGGTGACGGAGGAGGATTGTGCCTTAAGGGTGCTCTCTACCGTTGTTAGCAAGCCTGACGAGAATACTTTAATAATTGATGCCGGCTCTAAGACCTTAACCAGTGACACCGGGGCATTTACAAAAGGCTTTGGCTGGGTGGTTGGAGAAGGCAAGGAGATTGAAATTTACAAGCTGAACGAGGAGCACGGTTTTCTTCGGACGCAGAAGCCTAACGACTATCAGGTGGGTGATGTTTTGGAAATAATCCCTAACCATGCTTGCGTAATATGTAATCTTACCGATAGTGTGTACGGCGTTAGGGGCAATGAAGTTGAAGCTGTTATTCCTATTGAGGCGAGAGGTAAAAATATATAAATATCTTTAGAGGTGTGGCGAATATGAAATTTGCCACACCTCTTTATTGGAGATGTTGGTATGGAATGTATTTTGCGCTGTCAAAAATGCGGAAATGAATATTCTTTGGGGGAAATATATAATTGTCCCTCTTGTGGTGGGATAGTAAATGTTAGATATGAAAAGGAATATTTAAAAAATGGATATTCCAATATTACTGTCGCGGCTTGGGATTTTAATATGTGGTCATACAGGGGTTTGCTGCCGCCCTTGAAAAAGGACAGTATAATTTCTCTTGATGAAGGGGGTACCCCTCTAATAAAAAGCCGTTTTCATGAAGGCCTATACTTTAAGGACGAAACTAGAAATCCAACTGGTTCCTTTAAGGATAGGCCTATTTCTGTTTGCGTATCAATGGCTAAGGAGCTTGGAGTGGAAGAAATAATTGTAGCTTCCTCCGGGAATGGTGCCGCCGCTGCTTCGGCTTATGCATCTCGTGGTGGGCTTAGGTGCAGGGTATTTGTACCCGAAAGTACGCCGTCGGCAAAGGTAGCGCAGGCAGCTGCATATGGTGGTGAGATTGTTCGAGTGCCGGGAAATTTTTCTAACTCCTATGCTATGGCTATGGAGCAAGCTACTAAAGGTGGTGCTGTGAACGTTACAACTACCTTTTTGAATCCTTATGGAGTTGAGGGAGATAAGACAATTGCCTTTGAAATTTTCTGGCAGCTAAATCATGGGAGGTCAAATGAATCCGACGGAGACTATAATGTCAAATACCGATTGCCCCACAATATAATCATTCCAGTTGGCGCAGGTCCCATATTGTACGGTATTTATAAAGGCTTTTGGGAATTAATGGAGCTTGGCGTTATAAACAATATACCCCGACTTATTGCTGCCCAAGCTATAGGGTGTGCGCCTATTGTAAACGCATTTCTTAAAAATGAGAGGGTTGTGGCTGAAACAAACCCAGTGACTATTGCCGGGGCAATATGTGACCCGTTAATAGGATATGAGCAGGACGGTGATATTACCCTTGAGGCTATATATGCGTCAAATGGAGCTGGGATTGCTTTGGAGGATAAGGATATTTTGGCACATGGGCGACTTTTGGCAGCCCGAGAAGGAATTTTTGCTGAGCCTGCTGCGGCTGCGTCTTATGCTTGCTACAATGAGCTTTTGAGAGATGGGAAAATTTCTTCAGAGGAAATAACGGTGTGTATTGTTACTGGCAGCGGATTAAAGGATAGTAGTGTATATTTGGGAGCTACACTCCACAAAACCCTCTAGCCTAAAAAGGAGAGATATTATAATGCTTTTAGATTGGAACAAATTCACCAGCCCGTATTTTGATGTGGTTGGGTCAGAGGATATAGCGGTGCTTGTGGTTGGCTCCTGTGAGCAGCACGCTAAGCATTTGCCTGTGGGTACGGATTCTATAATTGGCAATTACATTGCCAGAGCTGCCGCTGAGAAGGCTAAAAAAAATATTTATCTGCTTCCATCTATTGAATATGGCTTTTCCCATCATCACTACCCCTTTAAGGGAACTATTTCCTTAAGCCAGGAGACGCTTGTGGCTATAACAAAGGATATTGTGGAGGGAGCGGCAAAAAGCGGATTTAGGCATTTTGTGCTACTTAACTCCCATGGTGGAAATTCAGTTCCCTTGGGTTATGCACTTAATGAAATCGGGCAGAAATCGGACATTAACCTTGTACTTATTAAATACTGGGATTTTTTATCAGAAAAAATGGCAGAGCTTCGCCGAACAGAAATTGGCGGCATAGGTCATGCAGGAGAAATGGAAACCTCTCTTATGCTCCATATTATCCCCCAGCTTGCGGATATGGCTACAGATTACCAATATGAACTGGCAAAAGGTAATAAATGGTTTAACCCCGACATGTTCGCAAAAAATTATCTGTCCCAATATAAGCCCTTCACCTATTACTCAGAGAAAGGCAATATAGGCACCTGTGAGTATGCAACTAAGGAAAAAGGAGAGGTGCTTTTGAATTTCGCAACGGACTTGATTGCGGAATTTCTTGATAGTTATTTTTGTGTGTAAAAATTCCAGTAAATCAATAACCCTTCTTCAATATCTTTAGTAGCAATATCTCTCTACAAAATTTTTGTAATGCTATAATAATTATATCCAGCAAAAAACTATTGTAAAATATACAACGTGCTTTGCGAGTGAGAAAACAAACA
>CAYWBF010000119.1:0-7432 GCA_964456085.1 uncultured Eubacteriales bacterium | reverse complement strand
TGCTAATGATTCCAATATGAATTCCTCAAAAAAAATAATTTAAAACAATTGTATTAAAATTATAACGTATTGTAAATACAGAGATTATTTATAAAATCAAAAAATTCTTGTGAAAGAGCAGTCTTAACCCTATAATAAGTTAAGCAGCCAAACAAAAGCTGTGGCTATAAAAAAAGTTAATAAAGGACTGAGCTTAATTGGGAAAAATACTTGTAATCGCTGAGAAGCCATCGGTGGGGCGTGACATTGCCAAGGTGCTTGGCTGCAAAAGTAAGGGCAACGGATTTTTATTTAGTGATGAATATATTATTTCATGGGCAATTGGGCATCTGGTAGCCCTTTGCGAGCCGGAGGATTATGACAAGGGCTACAAAAAATGGAGTATGGACTCCCTGCCCATTTTGCCCAAGACCATTAAGCTAAAACCCATCTCCAACACAGAATCCCAGCTTAAGGTGCTAAAAAGCCTTATGAACGACAAGGAAGTAGACGAGCTTATTTGCGCCACAGACGCAGGCCGTGAGGGCGAGCTTATTTTTCGCTACATTTATTCCATTGTAAAATGTAAGAAGCCATTTAAAAGGCTGTGGATTTCCAGTATGACAGATGCGGCTATAAAGGAAGGGTTTAACAACCTAAAGGACGGCAAGGAATTTGACAGCCTGTACTACTCTGCAAAATGCCGCTCCGAGGCAGACTGGCTTGTAGGCATTAACGCCACCAGAGCCTATACAATTAAATATAAAACCATTTTTTCTGTAGGCAGAGTTCAAACCCCTACCCTAGCTATTATTGTTGCCAGACAAAAGGAAATTAACAGCTTCGTGGCAAAGGAGTATTGGGAAATCAAGGGCTTTTACGACGGGTTCAGCGGAACATGGTTTAACAGTGAAACAAAGGAAACAAAAATCTTCGACCTAAACGCCGCAGAGGAGATTAAAACCAAGGTATTTCAAAAAAGCGGCATAGTAGAAAGCGTGGAAAACGAGGAAAAATCCAAGCCAGCTCCCCTACTCTACGACTTAACGGAGCTACAGCGTGAATGTAACCGCAAGTTTGGGTTATCAGCAAAGGATACCTTAGCCATAGTTCAAGGGCTTTACGAAAAAAGAAAAATGGTTACATACCCCCGTACAGACAGCCGCTATCTATCCGATGATTTAGCACCAAAGCTTCCGAAAATAATAAGCAGACTTAATTTTGGGGACTATCAGCCCTTTGTGACCTATATTCAAGGACTGGAAAAGCTGCCCATAACAAAACGTATAGTTGACAACAGTAAGGTGTCTGACCACCACGCTATCATTCCTACAGATATATCCGTAAATATATCATCTCTTAGCGCCGAGGAGCTTAAAGTATATGATTTGATAGTAAGAAGGTTTTTATCTGTTTTCTACCCCAGCTACATTTATAATGTAACAAAAATAACCACTCTTGTTGAAGGCGAGCGGTTTTTGTCAAAGGGCACAACCATAATACGCCTAGGGTATATGGAGCTGTACGACAAAAGTGAGCTTTCGGGAGACGAAGATGCTTCCGAGCTTCTCCCTGATTTAAAGGAGGGTGATTCTGTTTTCCAGCAGGACACCCAGCTTATAAAAAAGAAAACCCAGCCACCAAAGCCATATACAGAAGCCACCCTTCTGTCCGCAATGGAAAACGCCGGAAAGCTTGTTGAGGACGAGGAGCTAAAGGAGGCGCTAAAGGATTCCGGCTTAGGCACACCGGCAACGAGAGCGCAAATAATTGAGCGGCTTATATCGGTAGGCTATGTGGAGCGCAAGGGCAAAACCCTAATCCCCACCGAAAAAGCAATGAAAATAATAGAGCGTGTCCCACAGGAGCTAAAATCCGCTGAAACCACAGGAAAATGGGAAAAGGGTCTTAAGCAAATTTCTAAGGGGAAAATGGAAACCTCACGATTTATGGGGAGTATTGTACGATATGTAAATTTTATTATTGAGGAATCAAAAAAAGCTGAGCTATAAAAATAGCCAGCTTTTTTTATTGGACTTAAGCTTTAGTTAATAAAGGCCCCTCAATTATTTTATACACCGTCTCGTGAAGCACCTTAAGCTGCTACTCCTAAAGGGATTCCGTATATATAGGAGAATGTATGATCAAATAAGCTGTACAAGGCTTAATAGCAAATGGCTTGTTAGCCTCCATAATTTTATAGGTTTCACTTACCGTAATGGGAATAATAGGCTTCTTAGATTTTGTAGCCAGCTTAAAAGCTCCACCTTTAAATTCCCCAAGCTTATTAGACTTACTTCTCGTCCCTTCTGGGAAAACCAATAATGAATGACCACCCTTAACAACATTTATACCATCAATTAATGCCTTAGCGGCATTTTTAGTGTCCGCCCTATCTATATATACACAATCCAAGCACTCCATACATGCCTTAAACATGGGAATTTTTATCAGACTGTCTTTTGCTAAAAACCCCATGGGTTTTTTAATATACGCTAATATAGCCGCAAAATCAAAATTGCCCTGATGATTTGACACAAAAACCACTGTTTCATTTTCAGGAATATTTTCAATACCCTTTACAATAATTTTTGAGCCGGAGGCTTTGATTTGCGACTCTGCCCATTGAGCTACAATGTCAGTGACCTTCCTTCGGAATTCCTCAATATTTATTTTGCCTTCATTTCTCATCTTTTTAAGCGGCAAAAGTTTAGCGCATGTATATAAATAAGTCAAAACAAGATTTATACACCAATACAATGTTCGCAAAGTATTTTCTCCCCTCAAATAAAACGTAGGTCGCTATGGCATTTACTCTGTACAGCTCAATAAGCCTGTCTAAGTAATTGTATGCTACATAAGTTATAAAAACAGATATGACCGCAATTATAATCCTAATAACAATTAAGTATGGTGCATAAAGCCGCTTGCTTATTTCATTTTTACGCACAAGCGTTTCCGTTTTGACACTTTCAAGGTCAAAATCGTCCTCAACAAATTTCAAATTATAGTCTGGGGTCATTTTACTCACCTATTTCAAAATCTTTGCCAGTCACTATTTTAATATTGGATTCACGCCAGAAATCTTTAATAGTGCCAAAATTAATATATGCAAAGGATATGCAGCATAGAAAAACCATTGCATAAATTTGCTGTTATATCCACGAGCACCCTTATAGGTACATACTATTCCAACGGAAATACAGCCGAATACAAAAAACCATAAATAATTTAATCCTGACGGGTCAAACCCTCTAAGCGCATTAGCTGCCGACACAGCCGCCGGTATTCCATACAGTACAAGAACAACCAAAAATAAATCCATAAGCTTCTCTTTGCGGTTTTTTGCTCTGTAAATAATAAACATAAAGGCAACCCCAACAAAGCTGTAGTCTGTACCCAAAAGCATTGCAATGCCGCCCATGCCGAAGGCTAACATCATATCAAAAAAACGTGAATTTTTAACTTTAATATATTTTTCATAGATAACTACACTAGCAACCCCAAGGAAAAATGTATAAAAGACATTGGTATTACTGATAAAATTAATTTTCCCAATAAACGCTAAGTCAAAAGGAATCTCAGAAATTAACGCAAAAGCTCCAAGGCGAAGCAAATATTTCTTAATATCCTTAGTATGTACACAGCCCTCCGCTACTAAAAATACATATATTGGAAATGCAATTCTCCCAATATACCGAAACCACAAATTATCTGGAAAAAACACATGGCCTGTATGGTCAATTATCATCGTTACAAGCGCTATAATTTTAAGCCAAAATGATGTCAATTCTTTCTCCTCCACCCTTATGATGTGCGTATAAAGTATTAAATACGCCCTTTTATTATATTTAATGCATCAATAAGATAAATATTGCACAAATTTTTGAGGCTGTCAAATGGTTTTTGCTTCACTATATAATAATTTTTTTGAATCTATCATTATGTGTTGCATTAACTTGAATTGTAATGTATAATTATACAAAATTTTCTTATGAGTTTGCAAAAATTAGAAGCGTATATGATTATTAAGTGTCCTTCTTATCCTTGTGGCGCTTTAAAAATCAGTCAAGCTAAATTTTTGGTAAAATCTAGGGTAATGAATATTCCATGAAAAAGCGAGTTGGTAAGCAATGATTAAGGCAGGCATTATGGGAGCTACTGGCTATGTTGGCTTGGAGCTTATGCGTATACTTAATTCCCATGTAAAAGTCGAAATTAAAAAAATTACAAGCGTATCATATTCAAATGAAAGCTATGCAAAGGTTTTTGAAAGCTTTCGCCATATGCCGGAGCTTGTATGCGGAGAAAGTGATATAGAGGCACTGGCCGAGGAATGTGACGTAGTTTTTCTGGCGCTGCCCCATGGACTTGCAAGTAAACAGGTCACTGAGGATATATTAAAAAAAACTAAGATTATTGACATGGGCGCTGATTTTAGGCTAAAGGATTATGCTGTATACGAGGAATGGTATCAGGTTGAGCATTTCGGCAAAGGCTTATTGGAGGAGGCTGTTTACGGCTTAGTCGAGCTGAACAGAGAAAAAATCAAGGGTGCAAGGCTTATTGCCAACCCAGGCTGCTACACCACCTGTAGTATACTTGCTTTGTACCCTTTGGTGGCAGAGGGCATTATAAAGGAAGATTCTATTGTAATAGATGCGAAGTCCGGGGTTTCCGGCGCTGGCCGTGGGGTTAATCTTGGAATGCATTTCTGTGAGGTTAATGAAAATTTTAAGGCATACAAAATAGCTGGCCATAGACATACCCCAGAAATTGAGGAGCAGCTTTCCTATGGTGCAGGCAAAAATATTGTATTGCAGTTTACCCCCCACCTTGTACCTATGAACAGAGGAATACTCGCTACCAGCTACGCCTCCCTTAAAAAGCCTGTGGACTTCAAAGAGGTTAAGGCTGTTTATGAAAAATATTACGGCGATGAATTTTTTGTAAGACTTTGCAAGGAAAATGTATTTCCCGAAACAAAATGGGTTGTTGGTTCAAACTTCTGCGATATTGGCTTTGCCATTGACCAGCGCACCAACAGAATCGTTGTGGTAAGTGCCTTAGATAACCTTTGCAAGGGCGCAGCCACCCAAGCTGTACAAAATATGAATTTGCTTTTTGGTCTGGAAGAAAAAACCGGAATCGACTACATACCTGTATTTCCGGCATAAATGGAGGTTTATATGAAAATTTTGGAAGGAACTGTAACTGCCCCAAAGGGATTTAAAGCAACAGGCAACTTTGTGGGCATAAAAAAAGCCAAAAGTGACTTAATGCTTTTGGCATCGGATACCCCAGCGGTAGCCGCTGGATTTTTTACAACTAACAAGGTTAAAGCTGCGCCGGTATTATACTGCCAAGAAGTTATTGCCTCCCAAAAAGGGGTTAAGGGCATTGTTACAAACAGTGGCAACGCAAACGCCTGCACTGGAGAGCTTGGTCTTGCCCACGCAAAAGAAATGGCTGAGCATTTCGCAAGCAAAATCGGTGCTGAAGGTGACGAGGTACTTGTATGCTCCACAGGGGTTATTGGCGTTGTACTACCTATTGAAACAGTTTTAAACGGTATAGACGCTACCGTATCGAAGCTAGGCTATACAGACCAAGACGGTTTTTTGGCGGCAGAGGCTATTATGACTACGGACACTTTTATGAAAACCTGCGCCGTAGAAATTGAAATCGGCGGCAAGGCTGTAAGAATTGGCGGAATGGCGAAAGGCTCCGGCATGATTCACCCCAACATGGCTACCATGCTTACCTATTTAACCACAGACGCAAATATTTCCCGTGAGCTGCTGTCCAAGTCACTAAAAGAAAGCATGGACGCAACCTACAACATGATTTCCGTAGACAGAGACACCAGCACTAACGACTCTCTTTTGATGCTGGCAAACGGTATGGCAGAAAACGACTTAATTGACTCAGAGTCTCCAGACTACGAAATATTCAAGGAAGCACTAAACTACGTTAACACAAAGCTGGCAAAGGACATAGCCAGAGATGGAGAGGGAGCCACAAAAATTTTCCAGGTAACTGTACATGGTGCCGCCACTTTGTCAGATGCAAGGCTGCTGGCTCGCTCCGTAACCACCTCCAATCTTCTAAAAGCTGCCTTGTACGCCTCAGACGCAAACTTCGGCAGAGCCATTTGTGCATTAGGCTACAGCGGCGTTGAATTTGACCCCAACAAGGTTACGATGAACTTTAGAAGCAAGATCGGAGAAATAAATTTAATGACTGACGGCGTTCCCCAGACTTTTGATGAGATACTGGCAAGAAAAATTTTAAATAAGTCTGAGGTATTCATAGATATTTTCTTAAAGGAGGGTAGCGAAAAAGCCACAGCATGGGGCTGTGACTTAACCACCGAATATGTAAAAATAAACGGAGACTACCGTACCTGAAGGAGAAATCATATGTTTGAGGAGTATATTGACAAGGCGAAAACCTTGGTTGAAGCCTTGCCTTATATTAATGAATTTAGAGGCATAACAGTCGTAATCAAATACGGCGGCAGCGCCATGGGCAACGATGAAATCAACACAGCTATCATACAGGATATTGCCTTAATGAAGTTTGTAGGCTTTAAGCCGGTTGTGGTTCACGGAGGCGGCCCAGAAATAAGTGCTATGCTAAAACGACTAGACATTCACAGCGAATTTGTAAAAGGCCTGCGTATTACTACAGATGATGCCATTGAGGTTGTAGAAATGGTTTTGGCCGGAAAGTTGAATAAACAAATTACAACCCAGCTTTCCATGCAGGGTATTAAAGCTGTAGGAGTCAGCGGCAAGGACGCTCATATGCTTAAGGTTAACAAGCTTATGCCCGAGGGCGCAGACATTGGGTTTGTGGGCGAGATTTGCGCCGTTGATACAAAGCTTATTCAAACCTTGATTGACAACGACTTCGTGCCCGTTATCGCTCCAATAGGCTTTGACGAAAATGGGGACACATATAATATTAACGCAGACTATGCCAGTGTAGCCGTAGCAGGAGCGCTTAACGCCGAGAAGCTGGTATTTTTAACAGACGTAGCAGGAGTAATGAGGGATATTAACGATTCACGCTCCGTATATTCAAGGCTCACCGTCAGCCAAGCCCAAGATATGATAGAATCCGGCGAAATCTCCGGCGGCATGATTCCAAAGGTGGAGTGCTGCGTTAAAGGGGTTGAGGCTGGAGCCTCCCACGTTCATATTTTGGACGGCAGAGTAATGCACTCCCTGTTATTGGAGATTTTCACGAAGGACGGTATTGGAACGTTAATCGAGAAAGGTTAAATGGTGTTTTATGCATAATGTAATTGAACATGGGCAAAATGTTATAATGAATACATACAGTCGGTTCCCCTTGGTGCTTGAAAAAGGGGAAGGTATGTATGTTTATGATACCCAAGGCAAGAAATATTTGGACTTTGTGGCAGGTATAGCCACAAACTCCCTTG
>CAYWBF010000118.1:3251-7441 GCA_964456085.1 uncultured Eubacteriales bacterium | reverse complement strand
AGCTTTTATGGCCTCCTTAAGGGTTTCGTTTACATATCCGCTGGTTACCTTGCCGCTGCGTGGTGTTGAAAAAAATAGGTTAGATTTAGTTTTAGGTCTGTAATTTTTTAAATAGTCGATTAAATGCTTGTAGAGTTTGTTTGATATGGGTATTGTTCTGTCCTTATTGCCCTTGCCTCCGATAATGTATATTAGCCTGTTTTCTAAGTCCACGTCGTTAAGGGTTAGGTTTGTACATTCGCTTATACGCATTCCTGTAAAGAATAAGGTTTTAACTACCGCCTTTACATGTACTCTGTCGATTGCGTCAATCAGCTCAGCTACCTCCTGCTCAGTTAAATACGTTCGCTCTTTTCTTTTTACCTTTACGCTTTCAACAGAGGCTGCTGCGTTCCATGTCACATGCTTTTTTCTTACCGCCCAGTTATACATTGAGCGGAAGGCATGTAATGCAATGGCTCTTGAAGCTGGTGCATACTTTTTTTCCTTTTTCAAGTAATCCAAGTATTCTTCGATGTCAGTTTCTGTGATGTCCTGCAAATAGGGTGGGGCGTTATTTTTTTTGCTTAAATATTTTTCCAAATATTTAATATTGCATTCATAACTCACCACCGTTTCCTCGCTGCGCTCCAGCATACGCAAGTACCTAATAAAATGAATTCTTGCGTCGCTTAGCAGCATCATTACAATGCTTTCTCTAGCCAGATAATCGTCATTCATAATTACCAACCTTTCTTTTAGTGATTGCTTCAAAATAAGTTCTACAATACATTTTCACAAAACCACTCGAACCGTGTGGGATTTTGAAAAAGTGTACAGCTTATTTTGAAGCAATCACATAGTATACTTTTAATAATTATCGCCTTAAACGTAATTAATTTCAAGTATTTATATAACATTATTGTGGTTTTTCGAGTATTTTTAATTCATAATTTTTTTTGTAGATTACATTTTATGGATAAAAATGAGAAATCGTCAAAAAATAACTTGGAGAAGGTTAATAAAGTGATTGCTTCAAAATTAGTGTCACACATTTTCAGAATCCCACACGGTTCAAGTGGGTTTCTGAAAATGTAATGTGACACTTATTTCTGAACAATCACTAAGGCTATGAATAACACTAATAACGCCAAGGAGAATTTACTATGAAAAAATTTCATGAGGTGGCTAAAAATAATTTTTACCTATTGTCTGCATTTTTATTATCTGCTGTATTAGTATTTATTGCATTCATGGCCATAGGCCTAGCGCCCCTTGGAGAAAAATCCATCTTGACCCTAGACACAACCCAAATTTATTACCCATCAATCAAAGAATTTAAAAGATTAGTAGAAGCCAGAGGCTCCTTCCTCTTTACATGGCATGGGGGAATGGGAATGAATGGCAGTGCAAGCGTATTTGCCAATTTAACAAACCCATTTAATTTGTTTGTATTACTCTTTCCTATGAGTAACCTGTTTTATGCCATAATGGCTACAGAAATCTCCATGATTGCTTTTTCGGCAGCCACCTTTGCTTTTTTTGCACATAAGGATTTGTCAATAAGCAAAAGGGAATCTGCAATGTTTAGCATACTCTACGCTCTATCCAGCTATGCAACCGTTTACTCCGTAAGCGCCGGTTTGCTTTATGGCATGATTTTTCTGCCCATCACTTTGCATTTTACTAACGTACTGCTGGAAAAAAACAAGGTGCTGGGATTTACAATATCCTTTGCTCTTATTTTTATTTTTAACTACTACATGGGATATATGGTCGGGGGTTTTACATTTTTATTTTTTATCTATAAGATTGTTTTGGATAAGCGATATTCAAATCTTAAAAGCATGTTTACTACAGTAATAAAGTTTTTTTATGGTGTAGCAGTTGCCGCCGCCTGTGCCGCTGCGGTGGTAGTGCCTATATATTATGTGTTAAAGGACGATTCAGGCTTAATGAATCAGTCCCTTCCACCGGTAGGGCTAAGCTTCCAGCCCTTTTTATTTTTGGGGCAGCTATTCCTTGGCTCCTATCAGCACATAGAAAGCTGCCTGCCCAATATATTTTCCGGAATACTGGTTACATTTTGCTTACCCATTTATTTTTTAAGCGCCAAAATATCCAAAAGAAAAAAAATATGTGCGGCTGGTATACTATTAGTAATGTACATTAGCATGTTAATTCCGCCCCTAAATATTCTTTGGCACGCAGGCGACAGCCCTAATTGGTACAATTTTCGCTACAGCTTCGCATTTTCCTTTTTTATTGTAATGCTGGTTGCACAGGAGTTTGAGAATATAGTTGCTTTTGGCAAAAACTCTATATCTGCAATAGTAGCCCTCTCCTTGGTGTTTGTGCTGTTTCTTCTTTATCAATTCTCTACCTCAGGACACCTAAAATTTTTAACAACAAAGGTTTTTATAATAAATGTAGGCTTAATTTTATTTTGGTACTTATTGCTTAGGCTTAAGGACATTAACAGATTCTTTAAATCCAATTTTAAATCCATTGTATTAGTGGGCGTTTGTATTGAGATGCTTATAAGCGCTATTTTTATGTTTAAAGCCACTGATGTTAATTTAGGCTACCAGCTAAGGGCAAAGCAAAGCAATATCGACGCTGCATTTCAGCCGGTGTTCGATAAAATAAAAAATATGGACGATTCATTTTACAGAGTTGAAATGTGTGTGCCAAATTCTCTTAACTCGCCCCTGCGCTTTGGGTATAACGGCATTACCCATATCACAAGTCTTGCTAACGTGGCACTAAACTTAAAGCTAATAAAATTTGGCTACAAAACCTTAAATTTATCCACCGACAGGCTGGTTTATACTGGGTATACCTTATCATCGGATTCGCTGTTCGGAATAAAATATACGGTAACAAACTCCGACCTAAAGCTTCTTTACGATAAACAATTTCAGTCTGACTCGGGGCTTATTGTTTTTGAAAACCCTTATGTATTTCCTGTTGTCTACTCCGCCAGCAAAAGGGTGCTTCATGAAACGCTGGAAAACGGCACAAATCCACTTGAGGTACAAAATCTAGCACTTAAGGCAATAAATGGCTCTGATGAATTAGATTTTTTAATCCCCATTGAGGCAGAGGACACAAAGCTAGAGGGAACACAAGCTGATTTTAAGCTTAACACCCAAAAGGTTAAGGCTTACGACAGAACAAAGCCTGTAAATTATTCCCAAACCTCTGTTTTTAAAGATTCTTCAAAAATGATGTATATGATTTTGCCAGGAGGTAAGCATAATTATAAAATATCAGAAAACGATACAATACTTGCAGAAGGTGTAAATAATGACAGCGAGGAGCGGTACGGCATAAGCACCTATATAAAGCAAGGCTCTGTATTAAAGCTGGAGGTGAGCCTTCCAGAGCGCAAGGATGAAAATATAAGCAACACTCAGCTCGTGGAGGAAATTAGAACCTCACCTAAATTTTATAACTCTATGTTTTACTATTTTGATTTTATTTTATTTTCCAAGCTGGCAGATAGGGTAAAAGGCAGCGTTTCTAGCCTAGAGGTTCCAAGGGAATCTCAGCTTAAAGCTACAGTAGAGGTATTTGAAGATAACGTGGTAATGACGTCTATACCTTATAATGAAGGCTGGGGTGCTAAAATAGACGGCAAGCCTGCCCAAACAAAGAGGGCCTTTGAGGTATTTATGGCAATAGAGGCAGAGCCGGGTATTCATGAGCTGGAGTTGTCCTTTTTCCCCTATGGTTTAAAGACGGGTATTATAATATCTCTGCTTGGTTTGTTATTGGTAATAGAAATTTGGTACAAGGAGCGCAGAAGAAAGCATAGTGCTTGAAATAACTGAAAGGGGTTTGATATACATGCAAAGGGTTTTAGTTATAATTCCGGCTTATAATGAGGAAAGTAATATTAAACGGGTAATAAATGAGCTTAAAAAAAATGCCCCTTGGGCGGACTATATTATTATTAATGATTGCTCCACAGACAAAACAGCACAGGTTTGTGAGGAAAACGGATTTGCATTTTTAAATCTACCCATAAATCTTGGAATAGGTGGAGCAGTTCAGACTGGGTATAAATACGCACTAGAAAAGGGTTATGATATTGCCGCTCAAATAGACGGAGACGGTCAACATGATTCTACCTACTTAAAGGAAGCAATTGAGCCGCTAATAAACGACAAAGCTGATGTAGTCATAGGTTCAAGGTTTAAAATATG
>CAYWBF010000118.1:0-3241 GCA_964456085.1 uncultured Eubacteriales bacterium | reverse complement strand
CAGAGGGTTTTAAGTCCTCCTTTGCCAGACGGCTGGGCATCTCCTTTCTGAGCAGCTTAATTAGGCTGTGCTCGGGGGCAAAGATTCAAGACGTGACCAGCGGCTTTAGAGCCTGCAATAAAAAATTTATAAAAATATTTTCAAAAAACTATGAGCTGGATTATCCTGAGCCGGACGCAATTATTACAGCAAAGCTGCATGGTGGAAGAATAATGGAAATTCCTGTAGTTATGCGTCAGCGACCAAGCGGAAAAAGCTCAATAACGTTTTTCAAATCAGCGTATTACATGCTTAAAGTATCAACCTCCATAATTTTATGCAGAGTAGCTTTTTCAAGGAGGACGTAGAAGGAGGACGAAAAATGAATCCTACACTTACACAGGTATTGCTGGCTGGCATTACTGTGTACTTTATAGTTATAGTGTACTTACTTAAGCAGAACTCCTTAATGTTAAAATATACGTTGCTCTGGCTGCTTTTTGGGATTATTATGCTTTTTATGGTGATTTTTCCAAGAAGCTTGATTTTTATATCTAACCTTATAGGTATATATGAGCCTATGAATGCATTATTTGCTACTTGCTTCTTTTGTCTTATACTTATAATAATGTCTCTTACGTCAATTGTTTCAAGACTAAGGGAGCGTAATAAAAAATTGGCGCAAAATGTTGCCCTTCTGGAAGAAAGGGTGCGAAGCATTGAAAAGCGATAGCACAGGACACAAATAAAAAAATCCGAGTTATTTGCCAATAGGCATTGACTCGGATTTTTTTCTTTAGCTGGGGAATAAAACCAATTCAATATAAGTTTTGCAAATTTTTTTTTTATGGTGTATTATTTAAAATGAGTGAATGTAGATTCAATAAAATTTGACTAACTCACAATAAATGAAATTTTATCCATACCACGGAGGAAATAATGATTAATACTATAAACGATGAAATACTGCAAAAGGTGGAGCGACCGGCACGGTATATTGGCAATGAGATTAATATGGTAGAAAAGGATTTAGCTGAGATTTCCGTAAGGTTTGCCTTTTGCTTTCCTGATACTTATGAGGTAGGCATGAGCCATCTTGGTCTGCAAATTTTATATTTCTTTTTAAATAGAAGAAATGACACCTATTGTGAAAGAGCTTTCAGTCCATGGATAGATATGGAGGAGGAGCTGCTGAAAAATAATATACCTTTGTTTTCACTAGAAACTCAAACGCCTTTAAATGAATTTGATATTCTTGGGTTTACTCTGCAAACGGAGTTAAGCTTTACGAACATTGTTAATATGCTAAAGCTTTCTCACATTCCCATTTTTTCAGAGGAGCGTGATGAAACTCACCCTATAATTTGTGCAGGGGGGCCTTGTGCTTATAATCCGGAGCCGCTTGCAGAAATTGTAGATTTCTTCTGCCTTGGGGAAGGGGAAGCAAACTTAGATGAAATTCTTGACATATATAATGAAAATAAAGCCGCCGGTGGCAGCAAAAATGATTTTTTGGAAAAGCTGCTTTTAGTGGAGGGGGTATACGTCCCTAAATTTTATGACGTAGAATATTTGGAGGACGGAAAAGTCAAGTCAATTACTCCAAACCATAAAAATGCTAAAGCAGTTATAAAAAAGGTTATTGTAAAAGACCTTAAAAATGCTTTTTACCCACAAAAGCAGCTTGTGCCTTTAATTGAAATTGTACATGACAGAGTTGCTCTTGAGGTTTTTCGTGGGTGCATACGAGGGTGTAGGTTTTGTCAAGCTGGATATGGATACCGCCCAGTGAGGGAGCGTTTGCCGGAGAATGTATTGGAATCAGCTAAGGCGCTTATTGACTGCACTGGTTATGATGAGGTTTCCTTGCTTTCCTTAAGCACCAGCGACTATACAGGCTTTGAGGATTTATCAAAAAATTTGATGAAGGATTTTTCCGGGGACAATATAAACATATCCCTTCCATCTATGAGAATAGACGCTTTCAACCTAGAAATAATGGAAAAGGCTCAAGGAGTGCGTAAGTCTAGCCTAACCTTTGCGCCGGAGGCAGGAAGCCAACGATTAAGGAATGTTATAAACAAAAATATAACGGAAGAAGAAATATTATCCGGGTGCCACCTTGCCTTTGAAGGGGGCTGGAATAAGGTGAAGCTTTATTTTATGCTTGGCCTGCCCACGGAGCAAAAGGAAGATTTACAAGCGATAATTAGCCTAGCGGAAAAAATTATAGAGGATTATTATACTCTGCCCAAGGAAAAACGAAGCCGTCCTCCTTCAATAACAATAAGCGCCGCCTGCTTTGTGCCGAAATCCCATACACCCTTCCAGTGGGAGGAGCAAAACTCAATGGAGGAATTTTTGAAGAAGCAAAGCGGTGTAAAAAACAGTATTAGCAGCAAATATATAAAATACAACTACCACGACCCAAAGGTAAGCGTCATTGAAGGTGTACTGGCGAGAGGTGACAGGCGTCTAGCAAAGGTAATTGTAAAGGCGACTCAGCTTGGAGCGAAATTTGACGGCTGGTCAGACCATTTTCAGTTTAAAGTATGGAGCCAAGCATTTGCTGAAAGCGGCAACTTGGGTTTTGGAATAGATTTTTATACTCGTAAAAGGGGCACAGACGAGATTTTGCCATGGGACCATATTGATACTGGGTTGTCCAAGGAATTTTTCCTTAGGGAAATGGAAAACGCCTACGAGGAAAGGACGACTGCCAATTGCAGAGAAGGCTGTGCGTTCTGCGGCATGGAGGAATTTTTAGGAGGTGGCTGCATTGGGGTATAAATATAGACTGGGATTTTCAAAAACAGGTAAGATGGTTTATGTTGGTCACTTGGATATGT
The DNA here is from genome assembly GCA_964456085.1 of uncultured Eubacteriales bacterium. Taxonomy (GTDB): domain Bacteria; phylum Bacillota; class Clostridia; order Lachnospirales; family CAYWBF01; genus CAYWBF01. The sequence continues at coordinate 413 of CAYWBF010000118.1, read as the reverse complement.
CGGAGGTTTTCCGAAGAACTATAAAAAGATGCCGACTGCCTATTAGCTACTCCGAGGGGTTTAATCCTCATCAGCTAATGGTGTTTGCTCTACCCCTTAGCCTTTTTATGGAGAGCACAGGGGAATATTTTGATATAACCTTAAATACACAGCTTCCAAGCGAAGAAATAAAGGAGAGGCTAAATAGCAGCTTGCCAAAGGGGTTAGAAATCACCTTTGCTGCCGCACTACCTGCCACTGAAAAAAGCGCAGCTTCATTATTAAGTGCGGCTAAGTATATATCGGGGGTCAGCTTTGGTGAGGAAGAAATAGTTGCCTTAAAAGCTGTGGTGGAAAATATCTTGGCAGCAGACGAAATAATCATAGAGAAAAAATCTAAAGGCAAAACCCAGTCTGTAAATATCCGACAGGAT
>CAYWBF010000117.1:0-7470 GCA_964456085.1 uncultured Eubacteriales bacterium | reverse complement strand
GGGGGCTAGCTCCAGGTTGAGGGGGGATATTAAATTGTTCCTTAATTTTGGAATTTGAATTATATGGTTGAACAAGTAATTCCTTTAATTAAGGCTACAATATAATAATTTCCATTTTGAAATTTTTTATACGATTGTTTCAATAAAATTTTGCAATTTTTAAAATTTTTGTTATACTAAAGCTACAAGCATGGTATCTGCTATGGCGAAAATTAATTTTCTTATAAGAAAGCAATATCATGGGACATTAAACTGAAAGGGGTTATCCTTATGCGTTTTTCATTTACAGCAAAAAACACAACAGTTTCAGACCAAGTAAAGCAAAGGGCAACACAAAAGATTGGAAAGCTTGAAAAGCTTTTGCCTGACAATACTGAGGTTTTTGTTACCTTTAGCACCATAAAGCTTGACAACAGGGTTGAAGTTACCATTCCTTTAAACAAGCGTATTTTAAGAGCCGAGGTTACAGAGAACGATATGCTTAGCGCTATCGACAGCGTGGTTGATGTTTTAGAAAAACAAATTGTAAAATATAAAAACCGCCTTAGAGATAAAGCAAGACGTGACCATTCCTTTAAAGATGAGTTTACCGCTGTTTTTGTTGAGGAGCCTGGTGCTGAGGAGCATAGCTTTGCTATTGAAAAGACTAAAAGGTTTGCTCTTAAGCCAATGGACGCAGAAGAAGCTGTTATGGAAATGGAGCTTTCCGGGCATGGCTTTTATGTTTTCAGAAACGGACAAACCGATGAAGTTAACGTTGTTTATAAAAGGAAAAACGGCACATACGGATTAATTGAGCCTGAGTATTAAAATGAAGATAATATTTGCGACTAAAAATAAGGGCAAGCTAGTAGAAATAAAGGAAATTTTTAAGGATACGTCTGTTTCCATAATATCCATGGAGGAAGCCGGAATAGATATGGATATTGTGGAGGACGGCAGCACCTTTACAGAAAATGCCGTTATTAAAGCAACAGCCGTTATGCAAGCAAGCGGTATGCCGGCAATGGCAGACGACTCGGGGCTAGAGATTGATTTTTTGGACAAGCAGCCCGGCGTTATGTCTGCTAGGTATATGGGCGAGGACACGCCCTACTCTATTAAAAATGGCAGAATCTTACAGCTATTAAATGATGTGCCTGGCGAAAAACGTGCAGCAAGGTTCGTTTGTGCTATTGCCACGGCGTTTCCAGAGGGTGTGGATATTTTACCGGCGGCTTCTAAGCAAAAGCTTTTTACTACCCAAGCAACCATTGAAGGTCTTATTGCCTATGAACCAAAGGGCGGCGGCGGTTTTGGCTACGACCCTATATTTTATGTACCAGAGCTGGGCATGACTACAGCGGAGTTAAGTTTGGAGCAAAAAAACAAAATAAGTCACAGGGGAAAGGCATTACGACAAATGAAGACTATGCTTTTTTCTGATTAATGCTCAATAAATGTTCGAGGAAAAATTATAATGAAGATACTTGTATTCAGTGACTCCCACAGAAACGTTGGAAATATGGTTAAGGTGCTTGACAATATAGGCAAGGATATATCCTATGTGCTTCACCTTGGTGATTGCTGCTGTGATATTTTGCAGCTTAAAAAAAGGTTTAAGGACATAGAGTTTTTTGCGGTCAATGGTAACTGCGACTTTGGAGAAGCCTCTCCAGAGGATCTTTCTCTAAAAATCGGCGGAAAGAGCTTCTATATGACCCATGGCCATAGATATAATGTTAAGCTTAGCTACGATAGGATTTCCTATAAGGCTCTGGAGCTTTCCGTTGATGTGTGCTTATTTGGGCATACCCATATTCCATGCAGCTTTTATGAAGGCTCTTCTCTGCTGCTTAATCCGGGAAGTATTTCCCTTCCAAGGCTTACTCCTCCGTCCTACGGAGTAATTGATATTGACGATACCGGAGTTATTCGCCCGGGGGTTGTTTCTGTTTCTGGTAAAATCATTTGTTAGTACCTTTCGCAACAATAAAACAATAGACTCTACAAGATAGAAGCATTAAGTTGCTGTCTTTTTTTATTATAAAGAAATAAGTATATTTTCAGTGACATTAACAAAACTGTACCTGCAAAACGCTAGTAGCATTTGCACATTTTCACTTGCTTTCATGAATAAATCATTGACATGAATATATATAAATGCTATCATCGATGTGAACGGTTATTCATATTATAGTATATTTTTACTATCAAGGTTTATCTCTGTCCTAAATGATTATACAAATGAGTCGCCGAAAAAAATTATTTTGGAGGTTTTACAATGGGGTATATTTTAGATCAAGACCAACAAGACTTAGTTTCAATGGTTAAGGAATTTATGGAAAAAGAGGTTAAGCCTCACGTTGCCAAGCTTGATCGTGAAGGCGAGTTTCCTTTGGAGCTATACAAGAAGGCTTTTGAAATGGGCTTACACTGTATTGATATTCCTGAGGAATTCGGCGGGGGCGGCGTTGACTACATAACTGCGGCAGCTATTTATGAGGAAATGGGTAAAATCGATGCTGGATACTCCACTACTCTTGCTGCAACTAGCCTTGCACTTAAGCCAGTTTTAATAGCAGGTACTCCAGAGCAGAAAAAGCTATTTGCAGATATTATTATTCCTGGGGCGTTTGGGGCGTTCTGCTTGACAGAGCCAAACGCTGGTTCTGATGCAGGCTCGGTTAAAACCTCTGCTGTGCTTGAAGGCGACGATTATGTTATAAACGGAACAAAATGCTTCATTACCAATGGTGCTGTGTCAGATGTATTTGTAGTTTTTGCCGCTACTGACAAAACAAAGGGTTTAAGAGGACTGTCTGCTTTTATCGTAGAAAAAAGCCGTGGCGGAATTTCCTTTGGTAAGGAAGAGGACAAAATGGGTATCCGTCTGTCCAATACTGTAGAGGTTGTTTTTGATAACGTAAAAGTGCCAAAGGCGAATCTATTAGGCAAGGAAGGCGAAGGCTTTAAAATCGCTATGAAAACCTTAGACCTATCTCGCCCATTCGTTGGCGCTATAGCTGTAGGTATTGCACAAAGAGCAATGGAGGAATCCATTAAGTACGCTAAGGAAAGAGTTACCTTTGGCAAGCCTATCTCTACCTTTCAAGCAATCCAATTTAAGCTTGCAGAAATGGATATAAAGGTGGAGTCCGCACGCCAGACTATTGTATATGCCCTAAACCTTATTAAACATAACAAACCATTCTCAAGAGAAGCAGCTATTTCCAAATGCCTAGGTGGTGATGTAGCTGTGGCAGTTGCCCTCGAAGCTATTCAGGTACTTGGCGGTTACGGTTACAGCCGTGAATACCCGGTTGAAAAGCTTTTAAGAGACGCTAAAATCTTCCAAATCTTTGAAGGCACTAACGAAATCCAAAGAGTAGTTATTGCTAGTCAGCTTTTAAAATAGTCCTATTAAAGAGTTCTTTATTTTAAAGAGAGAGGTTTTTTTCGCTATGAATATTTTGGTATGCGTAAAGCAAGTACCTGATACCACTGAAATAAAAATAGACCCTATAACCAACACCCTCATAAGAGCAGGAGTTCCAAGTATTGTAAATCCATTTGATGCATACGCCTTGGAGCTTGCTGTGCGACTTAAGGAGCAGCAGGGCAGGGGCAAGATAACGGTACTTTCCATGGGACCCGAGCAGGCTAAGGCTGCTCTTAAGGAATGTCTTTCTGTGGGGGCTGACAGCGCTTATCTTGTAAGCGACAGAGTTTTTGGCGGCTCTGATACATTGGCTACAAGCTATATTTTATCAGCAGCCATTAAAAAGCTTGCTGAGGAACAGGGCGGCTTCGACGTGATTTTCTGCGGAAAGCAAGCAATTGACGGTGACACCGGACAGGTTGGGCCAGAAATAGCTGAACACCTTGGCATTAGCCAAGTTACATATGTAAAGGAAATTGAAGCCTTAAGCGACGGTTTAATTACAGTAAAAAGAGAAAATGACGAAGGCTACGAGCGTGTAGAATCCCAGCTGCCTGTTGTTTTAACCGTTATTAAAACCCAGTTTGAGCCACGATACGCTACAATAAAGAGCAAAATGGCTGCTGGAAAGGCTGTTATTCCCACTATTACCTCCGCTGATATTGAGGTGGACAGCGCAAGAATCGGTTTAAAGGGTTCCCCTACAAAGGTTAAGAAAACCTTTACTCCTCAGCACAAAAAATCCGGAGTACGCATTCAAGAGGACACCGCTGCAGATACAGCCAAAAAGCTATGCGGTATGATGCTTGATGCAAAGCTTATATAGGAGGGGAACCATATGGGAAATTTTGATGACTATAAAAACCTTTGGGTTTATGTGGAGTCTGCCCAAGGCAAGGTGAAATCCGCCGGCCTAGAGCTGCTTAACGAGGGCAAGCGTCTTACTGCTGTTACAAAGGAAAAGCTTGTAGCCGTTATTATCGGCGAGAACGTTGCCGATTTTGCAAAGCAGGCGCTTGCATACGGAGCCGACGAGGTAATAACAGTAGACAGTCCACAGTATAAGGACTACAACACCGACGGCTATGTTCATGTATTTCACACACTTGTTGAAAAATACAAGCCTTCTACAATTTTAATAGGTGCTACAAACAACGGACGTGATTTAGGCCCAAGGCTTGCCTGCCGCTTAAATACAGGTCTTACAGCCGACTGTACCGCTCTTGGTATGGACGGCGAAACAGGAAACGTTGCTTGGACTCGTCCTGCCTTTGGTGGAAATCTTATGGCTACAATACTATGCCCTGATTCTCGTCCGCAGATCGGTACTGTTCGTCCGGGGGTATTTAAAAAGGCTGTGCCTAACGAGAGTAATACGGGAGCAATTATTGAAGAGAGCATTGACACACCACCCGAGGCAATCAAGACAAGATTATTGGAATACATACAAGAAGCTGTAGGCGAGGTTGTAAACCTTGAGGAAGCAGAGATTATTGTTGCCGGTGGCAGAGGTGTAGGCAGCACTGAAAAGTTTGCACTTATTAAAGAGCTTGCCAAGGCGCTTAACGGTACTGTAGGGGCTTCCCGTGCGGCTGTTGATGCCGATTGGATTCCTCATATTCACCAGGTTGGGCAAACAGGCAAAACTGTTCAGCCAAGACTTTATATAGCCTGCGGTATTTCCGGCGCTATCCAGCACTTAGCCGGAATGTCCTCCTCCGACACTATTATCGCCATTAACAAAGACCCGGACGCACCTATTTTCCAAGTGGCTGATTATGCCGTGGTTGGGGATATGTTCGAGATTATTCCTAAGTTTATTGAGGAGATAAGAACGGCTCGCTCGCACTAGGGGGTTTGGGGGAGTGTAGCTCCCCCAAGACTAATACTAAACAACTTTAAGCATCTATTTATCGTATCTATATATTATGAATTGAAGAGGGGTGGAAGTTTGTATGAATAAGTTAAAGATGTTGGGTTTTGCTATTGTGGGAACTATAGTCGTAAGTTCTGTCAGTGTATATGCTTCAACTGTATGGAATGTTTCTCTGTCAACACAAAAATTTATTGTTAATGGACAACGGACAGAACTAAATGCACTAAATATCAATGGAAGCAATTACTTGAAAATTGCAGACATGGTGGAATTGCTTAATGCTGAAGTATCTTATGATGAAAAGTCAAATAGTGTTTATATTGACAATTCTCAAGCTACTATTATAAACAGCAATAACTCGAATTTCGGTTCCGGTTCCCAAGATAATAGTACACAAATTATCAATAATGTTGATATTAAAAAGCTTGGAAAACTTGAATATGTGACATTAGGGACATATGATTTATCCGAAGGAGATATTATACATTATGAAGTTAGTACTTCGGGCGGTGGTAATTTATCGTTAGGTTTTGTAAAGTCTGGTGTTGACCCTGCAAATACAAAAGACAGATATTTTACAACTTTTGACCCTGGTTCTAATAAAACAAAAACTTCTACCGAACCTCTATCAAAAAAAGAAGCGGGAAAATATACTCTATATGTATGCAATATAAGTGACCAAGCACTTTCAGCCATTAAAGGTACTGTAATTATTGAAAAAAGAAACAAGTAGAAAAAGTGTATCATTGATAATAAGCATTTAGCATATAGCAATGGCTATTATACTTTACACCTTATTGTTTGCAATTTTCTTGTCTAAAAATCGTTTATCATTATACTAAACATATGCCATAATTTTTGTAAGAAAGTTGACTCTTACTTGACACATTCGCAGGTATCTAAAATAAAAAATACGAATTAGTATAGAAAGGGGTTATTATGAGTTATATTGCTAGAGGTAGATATTTTGAGGATTTTTCTGTAGGCGAAGAATTTTATACCGCGTCCAGAACGATAACCGAGGCCGATATTGTAAACTTTGCCGGTATCTCCGGCGACTACAACCAGCTTCATACTAACGAGGAATTTGCTAAGACCACCATACATAAAACAAGAATTGCCCACGGCGCACTAAGCTTCTCCATATCTACAGGGCTTTTTCTGCAGCTTGGCATTTTTGAGGGCACTGCACTAGCCTTTATGGAGGCAAATGTAAAGTATACGAAGGCTGTAAAGCCCGGAGACACCATAAGATTAGAAGCAAAGGTAGCCGACAAAAAAGCCAGCTCCAAGGGCGGCAGAGGTGTTATTACTCTTGACGTAAGCGTTTTAAACCAGAGAGACGAGCAAGTATTGGCTCAGGTATGGAGCATTATGGTTGCCGCTAAGGCATAAAAAAATAGGAGGTAGATGAAAAATCAGCATTTGATTTTTCATCTACCTCCTATTTTTTTGCCACGAATACTGTTCCTTTTATCAAACCGCTTCCAAAACCAACTCCTTGTATATTAATCCTACATACTCAAATAATATTTTATACACAAAAAATAGGGACAGAAATTCTAACATTTAGGAGCTGATAATATGAAAGCCATGGTTTTTAATGGCGTTAAAAAGATTCAATACTCTGAAGTAAAAGACCCAAGGATAGAGCAGCAGGACGATATTATTGTAAAAATAACCTCCACTACTATTTGCGGCTCGGATATTCATTTACTTCATGGCTTTGTGCCAAATTTAAAGATAGGCTCGGTGGTTGGGCATGAAGCAATGGGCGTTGTAGAGGAAGTGGGCAAGGAGGTTTCTACCTTAAAAAAGGGTGACAGAGTAATAGTCCCCTTCCCTGTTTCCTGTGGTCATTGCTGGTTCTGCGAGCATGATTTATCCAGCCAGTGCGATAACTCCAACGATTATGGAGAGATTGGGGGTATATTTGGATATAGTGACACATATGGCGGCTATAACGGTGGACAAGCGGAATATCTTCGTGTTCCCTACGCCAATTTTGGGCCAAGATTAGTACCCGAAGGCTTAAGAGACGAGCAGGTTTTGTTTGCTACAGATATTTTGCCTACCTCATATTGGGGTGTTGAAATGGCTGGAGTTAAGCAAAATGATACGGTGGTTGTGCTGGGCTGTGGCCCTGTTGGCTTGCTGGCACAAAAATGGGCTT